>JAGQPV010000798.1 GCA_020426545.1 Planctomycetaceae bacterium | reverse complement strand
TGAGTCGCCACCCCTTCAACGATTTCGGCCAGCCCCGCTGGAACCCGGTCGCAAGCCACCACCAGACTGATCTCACCTCGCTGCATGCGGTCCAGCAGTACCTCTGACAGCTCGTCGGCGTTTAGATCATCGGGAAAGATCTGGGCAATCAGCTCACCCCACGAGGCCGCCTGTATTCCCTCGCCAGTGAACAGCTGAAGCGCCGCTGTTTCGTCCAGTCGGGCGAACGATGCGGCGTAATCGATGATCTGGGCGATCACCGCCCGGTCTTTCAGCTCTGGATTGCTCGCCTTTTTCACCTCGACTACCACGACATGAGCACTGCCCGTCAGCAGCACGATATCGGGATAGATCACCCGGCTGGACGGAGTGGGCAGTGACAGCTGCCGGAACACCCTGTACGGCGGGTGAATCCCGGTCCGTCTGGAACGCACACCCAACAGCTCTGGATTCGCCGCCAGCACGGACTCCAGAAAATCTTCGCTCTTCCCAAGTGCGTCGAGGGTGGTGGCCTGCCAGTTCTCCGGCTGGCCTGTGGCCGTCCAGCGTGTGATGACATGTGGTGCCGGCATGTCGGTATCTCCCGTGTTTCTGTCTGTGTTGTTAAAGGAGGCCGAGCATACCCTGAGTCGCCGATTCTGGCGCGGATTAACTTCTTGTCAGCGGAGCTCATCCGCCAGTCCATCGGGTCCCAATAGGAATAACGAGCGGCCTGTCTGTATCGGGCGACTGCTGTGCCAGCTGGAATCCGAGGGAGGACGGTTCGTATCGGCTATTTAACTTTGACCTGTTCCGCCGCAAATCTTAGGAGAAAATGCTTTGATTCTCAGAGAACGACTCAGCGAATACATCCGGGCCTGTTTCACGGGCCTGTGGATCGAATCGCACGAACACGCCGACGCTCTCACTGAGATCGCCCGGCTGTGTCGGGACGAACAGTGGCATTGGGCCACATGGGATATCGAATCCGGCCTGACCCTCCCCGGTCAGGCCGAAACTCCTGACGCCGGTGGAACCGATCCGCTGGCGGCCATCCGGTCGGTGAACGCCCTGGTCACACCGGAGGGCACGGCAATTCTCGTGCTGCAGAACTTTCACCGCTTCCTGCAGTCGGCCGAGATCGTGCAGGCCCTGTCCCGCCAGATCATCGCCGGAAAACAGAACCGCACCATCCTCGTCATTCTCGCACCCGTGGTGCAGATTCCCACCGAACTGGAAAAGATGTTCGTGGTGATCGAGCATGAATTGCCGGGCCGGGAGCAGCTGGAACAGATTGCCCGCGGCATCGCCGTTGAGGAAGGCGAACTGCCGGACCAGCCAGACCTGGAACGCCTGCTGGATGCGGCTTCCGGCCTGACTCGACTCGAAGCCGAAAACGCCTATAGCCTGTCGCTGGTGCGTCACAGCCGGCTGATGCCCGAAACCGTGTGGGACCTCAAGACGCAGACACTCCGCAACAGTGGCCTGCTGTCGCTGTATCGCGGCTCGGAAGACTTCAGCAGTCTGGGAGGCCTCGAAGCCCTGAAGTCGTTCTGCAGACGATCCATGCTGCATACCGGCCGGGACAATCCGCTCAGGCGTCCCCGCGGGGTGCTCCTGCTCGGCGTCCCGGGCACGGGGAAAAGTGCCTTCGCCAAGGCTTTGGGCCGGGAGACCGGCCGTCCCACGCTGGTGCTTGATGTGGGATCGCTGCTCGGCAGCCTTGTCGGGCAGACGGAGCAGAACGTCCGGCAGGCCCTGTGGATCGCCGATGCGATGGCTCCCTGCATCCTGTTCATCGACGAGCTGGAAAAGGCTCTCAGCGGCATCTCCGGTCAGGGAGACAGTGGCGTGTCGTCCCGCCTGTTCGGAACCATTCTCACCTGGATGAACGACCACACCAGCGACGTATATCTGATCGCGACCTGCAACGACATCAGCCGCCTGCCGCCTGAGATCAGTCGTGCCGAAAGGTTCGACGCCGTGGTGTTTCTCGACCTCCCCGGCAGGCAGGAGAAGCAGCTGATCTGGTCGCAGTACCTCGACATTTTCCAGCTCGATCGCGACCAGCGGCTTCCACTTGATGAAGAGTGGACCGGAGCGGAGATCAAGGCCTGCTGCCGGCTGGCGGCCCTGCTGGATGTGCCGCTGATTCAGGCGGCACAGAACGTGGTGCCGGTGGCCGTGACGGCGGCGGAATCCGTGGAACGGCTGCGAAACTGGGCCAGCGGCCGGTGCCTGTCGGCCAGCCAGCCAGGCATCTACCGTCAAACCGGCGGGACTGCGAAATCCCGCCGCCGTGTGAGCCGTGATCCATCAAACAACTGATCCTTTCGAGGAGACCATATCACATGCTGACAGCCAGCCAGCTGGCAACCGTCCGGGCGGCCCTGCTGTTCTGGCAGGAAGAGATGGCCGCCAATCCGCCCGACTTCATGCGGCCGTTGCTTGAGCCGCCCGACA
>JAGQPV010000797.1 GCA_020426545.1 Planctomycetaceae bacterium | reverse complement strand
CAGCTGCAGACTGACAAAATTGCCGTGCGGCGCCGTGCGGTTGGTCAGCAGAGCCACAGGGGCGTCCAGGTGCGAAATCACCGCATCCTCCAGTCCGTCGCGGTTCCAGTCGAGCCGGGCCAGTGACCGTCCCAGGTAACTGCCGGTGAAATACTCACCCGCCAGCTCGGCCGGAATCTGTTCGAAGCGGCCACCGCCGAGGCCCAGAAAGACCTGGCCGGGCATTCGCCACGGAATGCCCGTATCGCTCAGATCATCGATATGGCCATTGGTCACAATCAGATCGAGCACGCCATCCAGGTCGGCATCCAGAAACTGCGTACCAAAGCCCAGCATCTTCAGTCCGGGTTCATGCAGCTGCGCGGTGCGGGTTTCATCGCTGAACAGCCCGGGCGAAATCTGCTGGTACAGCGTATTGGATTCGTTATGAAAATTGGTCACGAACAGATCCAGCAGCCCGTCGTCATTCACATCGCCCGCAGCCACGCCCATGCAGGCTTCTGACCGTCCGTCGGCATTCATCGCCAGCCCGGTGACGAGAGCCTGCTCGCTGAACCGGGGCGGAGCCGCAGAGCCGGCGCCTTCATTCACGAAGTAGAAATTAGGCACCGCATCGTTGGCGATGAACAGGTCCAGCCGGCCCGCGCCGGAAAAATCGCCGCAGACAATCCCCAGCCCTTTCCCGTCGGGCAGCTGAATACCGGATTCCGCAGTCACTTCCCGGAAACCGCCATCACCCAGACTGAGATACAGCCGGTCCTGTGCTCCGTCGAAATCGCGGGGCGAACAGCTGCGGACCACGCCTTCCCCATCCGGGCACAGCCGGGTGAAGACGTCCTCCCCGGAGAGATAATTCACCACGTATAGATCGGGCCATGTGTCACCATTGAGGTCGGCCAGCAGACAGCTGGTGGACCACTCCCCGCCAGCAGTTCCTGTGTCCGCTGTCACATCGCGGAATGTTCCGTCTCCGTTATTCTGCAGGAACCGGTTCGCCTCCGTGCCGGCCACGTACAGATCCGGCCAGCCATCGTTATTAAAGTCTCCGGCCGTCACGCCCGAATTAAACTGATGCTCCACGAGACCGGCCTCCGCAGTGACATCGGCAAACTGCCCGTCGCCCAGATTGCGGAACAGCCTGTCCGAATGCGAGTCCCGCGGGCTGCCTTCCGGCCAGCGGCTGCCCTGCGTGAGATACAGATCCGGCCAGCCATCCTGGTCGTAATCCAGCACGGCCACACCGCCCCCGTTGAATTCATACATTCTGCGCGTCTGCTTCTCTGGCGGGCTGCCGTTGAAGTAGTGGAACGTGAGCCCGGCCTGCTGCGCGGTATCCTCCAGCCGAATCGTCGGCTCCAGAGAACTCAGCAGCGAACCATTCGTGCCCGGTGCCGGGGACGAGCCATCCGCCGGCAGTTCCGGCAGCGGATACATCGAGAGATCCACGGCCAGCGCCGGATTGCGGTCTTCCACCCAGCGACGCAGGGGCAGATGACTGATCTCCCGGCCCAGTCGCCGTTCCACCTGCCGGGCCCATTCGGTCCGGGGGGCATGTTTCAGCATCAGCTGCGCCCAGCCGACGGCTTCACGAATCAGGCCCAGCTTTTCCGCAAGTTCGGCAGCTTCCCGCACGGCGGGCATGTCCCTGCCGGTCCACGCCTGAGCCACGGCAGCGTACAGCTGCTCCAGCTGAACTGACTGCTGCAGAAAGACCTCGGCCTGCTGCGGCCGGCCCGCGGCAATCAGCAGTTGAGACAACTGCCAGTTGGCCCGTTCCAGAGTCGAGTCCAGTCGCACGGCTTCCCAGAAACAGCGGATGGCGGCTTCCGGCTGATTATTGCGGCTGGCATGATTGCCCAGCACCGTCCACACATCGGGATGCTGCCGGGCCGTCTCCGGCAGTTGCCGGTACCAGCTCTCAAAACGTGAACTCGCTGCGGTTTCCAGCAGCAGTTCGCCCAGCAGGGCCTGCGCCGTGACGAGATCGGGACGGACGGCAATCACCTGTTCCAGCCGTTCGAGCGCGACAGCCCAGTCCTGGGCATCGGCCGCCTTGCGGGCCAGCCCCAGCTGCAGCAGCGGGTCATCGGGCGAAGCACGGTGCATCTCCTCCAGTTCATCGACGTTCTCCAGCACCGTCTGCCCGGTGCACAGCAGATACAACGTCATCGGGGTGACTTCACCCAGCTGCATCAGCCGCAGACGGTAGGGGGCCGCGTCGCGGTTGCGGCCGCAAAGGCCCAGCAGCCACGCCATGCGGTAATTCGCCAGCCGGTGCTTCGGCGACTGCTCCAGCACACAGCGGAAGTAACTTTCGGCTTCCGCGGGCCGGTGCAACTGCAGCAGCAGCAGGTTGCCGGTGGCCAGGCACGCTTCCCGCGCAGCGGAACTTCCATCGGTCGGAATCTGTTTCAGGTAGCTCAGCGCCCGTTGGTAATCTTCCT
>JAGQPV010000796.1 GCA_020426545.1 Planctomycetaceae bacterium | reverse complement strand
GGTGATTTCGATTGCCCCCACCGGAACGCTGGTGCCGGCCAATCATCTCAAGTTTTACATTACCTTCAGCGAGCCCATGCAGCGGCCGGGAATCTTCGGCTGGTTCCGGCTGAAGAACCTGACGACCGGTGAGGACGTGCCCCGCCCGTTCCGCCATACGGAACTGTGGTCGGCCGATCAGAAACAGCTGACCTTGTGGTTTCACCCCGGCCGGCAGAAGACGGGTGTGAATCTGAACGTGGAAATCGGCCCGGTGCTCAACGAGGGACACCGTTACGAACTGGTCATCTCAGAGAAGTGGCCCTCCGAGCGGGGCACAGCCCTGGGCCGGAATGTCACAAAGCAGATCACCGCGGGGCCGGCCGATCACCAGCAGCCCGACCTGGCACGGTGGAAGATTGTGCCGCCCGCTGCCGGCACCCGGCAGCCGCTGGTGGTGCAGTTTGATGAACCACTCGACGCAGCCCTGATTCGCAGCCAGCTGCGGCTCTCCAGACCTGACGGCAGGCCGGTCGCGGGCACCGCCCGTTCGCGTCATCATGAACGGCAATGGGAATTTGTGCCCCGGCACAAGTGGCGGGCCGGCACCTGCCGGCTGGAGGCTGGCAACGTGCTGGAAGACGTGGCGGGAAACAGCCTGGAACGTCCGTTCGAGGTCGATGTCTCCGAAGAGGCGGCCGCCGAAGAGGTTCCTCCGGTGCTGTACCGCAGTTTCGAGATTTTACCGGTCTCTGCGGCAGCTCCGTAAGATGCGGGCCGGAATGTTCCGGCTGCTCAAGGTGTGTCAGGTTCACAGGAAGGTGCCGCTGATGTCCGTTTCTCCCCGCCAGTCCGTCCCCGCTGTGGCCGTTCGTCCGCGGGTCAAACTGTGGCTGCAGTCGGAAGACGGAAATTCGGTGCTGTGCAGCGGGCTGTATGAGATGCTGCAGGCCGTGGAAGAGACGGGTTCTCTGAAGCATGCCGCGGCGCGGGTCGACCGCAGTTACCGGTTTGTCTGGGCCCGCATCCGTGAAGCGGAACAGTCGCTGGGGGCGACACTGGTGGAGGCCCGGCTGGGTGGCAGCGGTGAAGGCCGCAGTCGACTCACGCCGCTGGCCGTCGATCTGCTGCGGGAATTTGGAGAGCTGCGGGAGCAGGTGTTCCGCCTGGTGGACGACGTATTCGCGAAGCGGATCGACGAGACACTCGCCCGGCACACGGATTAACTTGGCGTGCGCTTGCTTCCGTGGGAGGAACTGAACAGAATCTGACCAGTTCGCATGGTCGTGCGATCTGAAACTGTTCTGTCTGGTTCACTGTCTGCGCGAGACTGTCGCCGTGCCACAGCTTACTCTTCCCGTGCATCCCGGACTTCGCACCTCGACCCGGCTGGGCTGGCTGCTGGAGGACCGCCCGTCTGAGTCGTCTCCCGGTCTGCGGGACTGGGCTGTGATCGGGCTGGCCGGAGTGGGGGCGGCTGCGGCTTCCACCTTTCTGGATTTCAGTCTGCGGGTTCCCGGGCATGCCATCCTGCGGGTGATTCTTCCGGTGATGGCCGGCCTGGCCCTCGTGCCCCGGCGTGGCGCGGGAACCGCGATTGGCACCGTAGCCCTGCTGACCGGCATTGGCTTTCGTGCGGGCGGGCTGACCGGCGGCGAACTGGGCCTCGGGGCACTCACCAGCCTGGCAGCCACCGGTCCGCTGCTGGACTGGACGCTTCGCCGCGTGAGCGGAGGCTGGCGGCTGTACCTCGCCTGCGGTCTGGCGGGACTGGTCAGTAATGTGCTGGCACTGGTCGTTCGCGGGGCTGCCAAGTGGTATGGGCTGGAACATGCCGGAGCCCGTTCCCTGGCCCGCTGGCTGCCGCAGGCAGCGGTGACCTATGTGCTGTGCGGTCTGGTGGCGGGCCTCGTCTGCAGTGCCCTGTGGTTCGGCACCCGCCGGGCTGAAACCCCGCCAGCGGCGGAGGCGGAGTGATGGTTTATGTCGGCATTGATGATACCGACATGCCGGATACCCGCGGGACAAACCAGCTGGCGAAACAGATTGCCGCCGAGCTGGCTGCCGACTGGCACTGCGAACTGATTGTGCGGCACCAGCTGCTGGATGATCCCCGGGTGCCGTATACCTCGCAGAATGGTTCGGCCTCGCTGCTGTTCCGTCGGAACCATTTGCCGGGGCCAGAGTCTTCGAGCACGGGAGAAAACGGCAGCGGGCAGGAACGGGACGCCCTGAAAGAGACCTGCCGCCGCATTCTGCGGGAATGCTTTGTGGAAGGCAGCGACCCGGGTCTGTGTGTGACGGTTCAGGTTCCGCCGGAAATCACGTCGTTCGGTCTGCGCTGTCAGCAGGAACTGGTCCACCGGCAGGAGGCGGAAGACCTGGCCATGCAGCATGGCATCTACCTCGAAGGGCTGGGTGGAACCTGCGGCGGTATGATCGGCGCGCTGGCCGCGGTGGGCCTGG
>JAGQPV010000795.1 GCA_020426545.1 Planctomycetaceae bacterium | reverse complement strand
AGCGGCGACTGGCAACTGTGCATTGTGAACAAACAGGCCGCTGGTGTCGATTCCCGGAGCAGTGGGCAGTGGCCGGGGTTCAGGATTCAGGAAGGAGAAGACCGGGCGTCAGTCTCGCTTCCTCTCCCCGCTGGGGAGAGGATTGAGGTGAGGGGCTGACCGTGCGCTGCTCCCTCCAGCTGTGCCGATTGTGTTCACAGAAACAGGAAGACACTGTCGGGCAAGGCAGCAGCGGCACCCTGGACAAGCCTGTCGCAGGTGGTTGCACGCTGTGACCCTCCCTCGATCCCTCCCTGAAAGGGAGGGAAGTGAAGACGAAGGCAGCGGATTGACCTGCGGCTGAGGACGTGCCACTCCCTGCGAATCTGCGTGTCGGCTGGCACGCACCGCTTGACGTTTTCGGTCCGGTAGCCAGACTGAGCGGGCCAGGTTGTCGTTTCTCCAGGTCAGTTGCCCGCACCCCGAGCCGCTCCCGTGCCGCCGCTTCCATTCGATGTTGTTTCCGCGGAGTACCCGCTGCGGGTGGCGGTGCAGGTAGAGCGGTACCTGTCCGGCGTGCGGGTCGATACCTTCCTGGCGCGGCACTTCCGCAATTACACGCCCTTCCGGCTGATGCGACTGGTGACCGCCGGGCTGGTGCAGATAGAAGGGGCCACGGCGGAAACCGTGCAGCGGGTGCACACCGGGCAGCGGGTGACGGTCTGTCTGCTGGAACCGCCCGACAAACTGCTGGAGCCGGAAGCCGGGCCGCTGGATGTGCTGTACGAGGACAGCCAGCTGCTGGCCGTGTGCAAACCGGCCGGGCAGATTGTGCATCCCGTGGGGCAGACTCAGACAGGCACGCTGGCCAACCGGGTGCAGGCTCATCTCGATGCGCTGACGCCGCTGCGCGGGCTGCTGCGGCCGGGAATTGTGCATCGACTCGACCGGGAAACCAGCGGCGTGATTGTGGTGCCGGTGGAACATGCGGCCCACCGTTCGCTGTCGATTCAGTTCCAGCAGGGCGAAATCGAAAAGACGTACCTCGCGCTGGTGGAAGGATCTCCCGCCCAGGACAGCGGCACAATCGACCTGCCACTGGGAACCTGGCCCGGCGGGCAGAGTATCCTTGTCTCGGCGGCAGCCGATGCCCGGAACCCCAGGCCGGCTGTCACCCGGTACACCGTCCGCGAGCGATTCGAGAAAATGACATTAATCGAAGCCCGCCCGCTGACGGGCCGCATCCATCAGATTCGGGTGCATCTGGCGACAATGGGCCACCCCGTCGTGGCCGACGAGTATTATGGAATGGGCGGAAGCCTGCGGGTGCCTCATGCGGGATCGACCGGCAGCCTGCGGGGAGTAGAACCAGCGGGCCGCCCATTGAACGGCACAGAGCCGCTGATGCAGCGGCACGCCCTGCACGCCTGGCAGCTGACGTTCACTCATCCGGTGACGGGAAATCGGTTGACGGTGGAGGCCCCGTTGACGGATGATTTCCAGCAGGCGCTGAACCTGCTGCGCGGGCAGGTCGCAGGGCCACCATAGACAGGGGAGAACCAGATCATGCGAAACCTGGATGATGAGGGCACGTATGTCTGCCCCAGCTGCTGGCAGGAGATTGTGATTCCCGTCGACCCTTCTCAGGGGGCACTGCAGACGTATGAAGAAGACTGCCCGGTGTGCTGTCACCCGAATCTGCTGACGATCGAACTGCGGCCGCAGTCCGACATTCCCGACGAAGCCGACATGGACCCGGAACCGAGAGTCCGAATTTCCGCAGTGGCCCAGTAGGCAGCTGCCGCGTGCATGCTTTCCACCGGCTGAATCAGGAGACCGTTCCCCCGTGCCAGCAGTTTCTTCCACCAGACCGGCACCATCCAGGGGGCGATTTCGGGCTGCTGTGCTGATCGCGTGGCTGACAGGCTGCGGCGTGACTTTTGTGGCGCTGTATGCCGAGATCCTGGGCATCTACACCGATGTGCCGCTCCTGTGGATCTCGCTGTTTGTCGTGCTGTTTCTGGGTTTTCCGCTGGCCCGGCAGCCCTTCCGGCGGAGACGGCCTCCCGCCAGCACCGGGGAAGAGACCGGGCAGCCGGCCGGATCGCTGCTGGCCCGCTGGCTGGCCGACAGCCCGGCCGCTCCGCAGCAGCTCGGCCGCCCGCGACTGGCTGCGTTTGCGGGTGCCGCCTGCGTCGGCGTGGTGTCGATCCTGCTGAGCCTGCACGCGGCACGAATGTTCGGCGATCTGCCGCCCGCCTATCACGATGAATTCAGCTACCTGTTTCAGGCGGAAACCTTCCTCGGCGGGCGTACGTGGTTTCCTTCTCACCCCCTGGCGGCCCCTCTGTTCGACCAGATGCACGTCCTCAATGAAGGGCGGTTTGCCAGCCGGTACTTTCCGGCCACGGGAGCCTGGATTGCTGCCTTTCTGGCCATCGGCCACCCGCTGTGGGGCCACTGGCTG
>JAGQPV010000794.1 GCA_020426545.1 Planctomycetaceae bacterium | reverse complement strand
GCCAGCGTGCCGGCGTGCAGGTCAATCTGCAGCAGTTCCCCCGCCGTGGTGGCCAGGTAAATCTGGCCTTCGTGTATCAGCGGGGCTCCCCGTGGGCGGGAAGTCAGTGGAAGTCGCCAGAGTATGGCCCCCGTGGTCTGACGGACCAGCTGCAGCTCCGCAGCCTGTGCGTCATACAGCAGCAGGGCGGGAACGACGGACGTCACCTCCCGGGGGAAGAAGACCGAGGAGTCCCCCAGCGGCTTTCTCCAGACGGGCGTGCCGGTGATCAGGTCGATGCCGAAGCAGGCCGCGCGGGTGGTGGCAATGACGATGGTGCCGTCCGCTGGCTCGTCGGTGCGGGCGCGGGTGTGCCGGGCCAGCACATGAACCGGCTGCGGTGCGGCTGGCTCGGTCGTCAGTGCCGTGATGGCCGGTTCCGTGCGCCTGACCAGTGCCTGTTCTGTCTCAAGTGACTTTCGCAGCAGGCGGCGGACTTCGGGAAGTGATTCCAGATCGGGCCATCGGGCCAGCAGGTCGCGACGGGCTGCAAGGGCCGCCAGTGGCTTCTGTTCGGTATTGGCCTGCTGAATTGCGGCGAGAGCAGCCTGCAGTCCTTCGTGACGGCGAATCAGTCGAAGTGACTTTTTCCGCAGGTCGGCCATTTCCGCCAGGAATCCATCCGTGTCGGAGTCCTCGCCCGCGTACTGCAGTGCCAGCCGTTCGGCGGCTGTGGATGTTTCGAGCAGACTTCTGCTGGCTCGCTGGCCGGCAGCGGTGGCGGCACCGGCAGAGATGTCCCGGGCGAATTTTTCGACCTGCTCCTTCAGTTCATCGAAGCCGGCAAGATCCCGCTGCTGGCGAATGAAGGATTCCAGTTCCTCCAGGCCGGCGGCCCAGTCGGCCGGTGCCGCTCCGATTTTCTGGCCGATACGGGCCCGACCGAGGCCGATGCGGGCTTCCTGACTGAACCGCGCGTTGGGGCGCTCGTCGAGAATCTGCTGAAATTCTTTCGCGGCCTGGGCAAACTGGCCCGAATTCAGGTGTTCGAGCGCAGTGGAATACTGCTGGCTGGACGCCTGCCGGCCGATGGTGAACCACAATGTGGCTGCTCCCAGCAGCAGTGCCAGCACGCCGCCTCCCAGTCCCAGCACCAGCGGCGAACGGAGCGCGTCCCGTTCACCCGGCCGGGGTTGTCTGTCCCGTCGGGAATGCCGAGCCTGATGCAGCAGCGATTCCCGCGGTTTCTCCTCCGGAGGCGATTCGTCTGTCTCGGGGCTGCTGTCGTCTCCGGCGGCGGTGTGGTCTTCGGCTTCGCGGGGGGACCGTGCTTCGCCGGCGTGTCTGCCTTCGCTGGCGTGTCTGTCTTCGCCGGGCCGAGCGGCTCTGGTGCTGGAATCCGCCGCAGTCCCGTCCTGGCGGAAATCCTTCTGTCGGGTGAGCGAGGGCCGGGGGGTGGCGGGTCGCTCTGCCGTGGGAGACTGTCCCGGGCTGTGGTCGCTGAGGAACGATTCCGGAGCGCCGCGATCGTTTCTGTCGGAATCGGGTTCCGTGGCACGGGAAAATTCGTCGTGGAAGAGTTCGCCGGGCTGATCGGGGGAACCCTGCTGTGAGGTGCCTGCTGCCTGGGTTTCGGCACTGTCTGTTTCCAGGCGATAGACGATTTCTTCTTCCGTCAGCGGACGAAGCGGAATTTCCTCGGAACGGGCGTTCCAACCGGCCGACGGTGTCTGCCTGGAGGGAGAGGGACTTCCTGAATCCCGCGTGATGCTGTCCGCCGGGGAAGTGGTCAGTTCGTCAGAAGCAGGCAGACTGGCCGCCCCGGCACCACGGGACGTGCTGCCGCGCTGGCTGGACGTTTCGGATGCCGGAAGCAGTCGCAGATCGACGGAGCCCACACGAATCAGGTCTCTCTCCGTCAGCGGGGCGTGCCGCACAATCGTGCCGTTGACCTCCACGCCTCCGGCACTGGCGGCCGTCACCTCCCAGTGCCTGCGGTTCCAGCTGATGCGGCAGTGCAGGACGGCCACAGCGTCTTCATCGATCTGAATGTCGCTGGTGGAATGACGACCGACCGACACCGGCTGGCTGCGCTCCAGCGGCAGGTCCTTCGTTGTTCCATCGGCAAACTGAATCTGCAGAATCGACATGCACAGCCCGTCAGTCACAGTTGAGAGATTGCTCCGTTGAGTTAACTGTCCGGAGACCCGCAGCCACCCGTTCAATTCCGGCGAAAGTCGGAGAAATTCCTGTTTCTATCATCCACTGCCCCGCTCAGTCCGGCCAGCAGAACCGGCCGCGGGACTGTCTGCTGCTGCTATGGGGCATCGGCGGCCCGGGAGACGATGCGGATCCGCTGCATGCCGGCCTCGGCGGCTGCATCAATCACCTGGACGACTGTTTCATGCAGCGACTGCTCGTCGGCATCGAGCAGCAGCTCTTTGCGTCCGTCGTACAGGCTGTGGTTTCGCAGGACC
>JAGQPV010000793.1 GCA_020426545.1 Planctomycetaceae bacterium | reverse complement strand
TGCCGTTACCGGGAAAGGGGTCCTCCAGATCCCATGGCGGGGCAGGAGGCAATGGAATTTCTCCGTTGTCCGGGGGGGAGTCGGCTGACTTTTCGAGAGCCGGCAGGGGAAGTCTTTCTTCCCCTGCAGCGGGCAGGCTCCAGGGCGTCATTGGCCCCGGCGTATGTATCACGTCGCGTGGTGCGACACACCAGGGCACATCAAGCTGGCGCCACCGGGTGGGAGAATAGCCATAATGTGGCTTCAGGTAAGGCGGGCATGTACAATAGCAGGAATTGGGCCGATCGAGTTTCCACTTGCAGCGACCGCAGGCACACTTGAGGTAGCCAATCAGGTCCCAGGTACCGGGTGCGCCCTCCAGATTATTACTGTGCCGCTGCCACGGCATTTTCCAGTCAAATGCGCCCGCCGGGGCCGATGCCACGGAAAGCAGGCACACCGCACACACACCACACATCAGTATCCCGGACCACTTCATCAGTCGGCTCCCGTACAGAATCCATTCCGCAGTGTCGGTCGGGTTTCGCTGGTATCCAGCAGCAGTTCCTCTAGCGGCCCGTTCCGCCGAAGTACCTTCCATGAGTCATGAATCCTGCCGTCACACCTGTCGGAGTCAGCAGCGACGCGGGATCCTGAATCAGTTGCTGCTGACGATCCCCAATCGCGCGGACTTCCCGCTGGACGTTGCTCAGTGATTGTCCCAGCAGGGCCTGATTTCGGCGGAACTCAACCCGCGGCTGAACCTGCAGAAAATATCTGCCAGCAATGTTATTAGTATTGGGGTCAGTCAGGAACAGATAGGGGCTGATGGTTGGTCGCCGGTCGGCCCGGACCGCCGGTCGGGAACTCTGTCCCGTGAGTCCTTGCGGTAACTGTGCCTCCGCCTGGCTGGCTGCGAAGGAGAGAATTCCCGCAGCTGAGAGCAGGACGAATCGGTGCGGTGCATTCATGTCAGTTGTCTCCGAAGACAGCGTTCAGTATTGCTTCTGCGGGACGCCTCGACCGCTAATTCAGCAGTCACTTCCGGGAACGTCCGGTGTCTCATGCAGGTGTATCCGCACTCGGCCGGCCTGTTCAAGGGAAAAGGCCGCCGTTGAACCCGCCATTTCCGTTTCCACCGCCTCCGCCCCCGACACTCTGATTTGTGGTTCGCAGGAGTCCATAGGTCAGCAGAGTGAAGCCAAACAGCCGTTCGATCGGGGCTGTAATTTTGGCGATCACGTTGTCAGTCTTGATCAGGCAGTCCGAGCGGATGTAGAGCCGGTCGCCGGGGAACAACTGGTAATTGGTATCGACGATTCCATCCTGAGTGATCGCTTCCCAGTCGACCATCATCGTCTGAGCACAGCCGTCGGCTCCCGGAGAAGGCCTGGCAACCCAGATGGTGCGGGACGACACTTCCGGCAGACCATTGATGCCAGCGATGGCATCCAGCACCGTCTCGTTGCCGGTGACCGGCACACGCACCACGGTTTCGCCGAACCCTGCCCCATCCACAATCACATAATAGACTTTACTGTTGTATCCGAGCACTTCCACCCGAACTTCCGGCTGATGCATGAACTGGCTCATGTGGGTCTCAATGGCCGCCTGAATCTCTTCCACGGTCATGCCGGCCGCATACAGGCTGCCGTAAATCCCTAATGAAATGCTTCCGTCCGGCCGCACGAGATGCTCGCCGGCAATGGCCTGTTTCCCGGCGATATTCACCAGGGTAACGGACACCTCCGGTGCCGCGAGGCCAATCTCCTTCATCAGGTACTGCAGGATCGCTTCCTGAGCCTGTTCCACCGGCAGGCCGGCAACCTGAACTTCTCCGTAAATCGGGCCCAGATCGACCCGGCCGGTTGGCTGAATGCGGTAAACTCCATTGACGGTCTTGAACTGCACTTCCAGCGGATCCGCAGCGGGGTCGATGGGCAGGAGGTTACTGGCCTGAATGGACAGTTCATCACCCGTCCGGAGCGGATCACCCGCCGGACGGATATTGTGCACAGCCTCGATCAGCAGGACATCCGGCGGTTCAATGCGGTAGACCGGCAGAGAGGCTTTGTTCAGCTCTCGCGGGATATCGCTGACCGTCAGTGCCGCCGTTCGATCTTCGTCACGGTGAGAGGGGATGGGGAGCATGGCGCAACCCGTTCCCAGAGCTAGGTTACTGGCGATTGCCAGTATGGCTGGCAGTCGGCCGAAGTATCTCAAGGCCTGTGTACTCATCCGTGAGCTCCCCCCGCTGATCAACCGGCAGAGTCTGCTGCTCTGCCACGGCCGAAATCAGAGCAGCCCCGTCCGTAGGACTGCCCGCATCGACACCATCGGAAGTATCGGCGCTCTGCGGTGTCCACCTGAACCAGATTGCCTGGCGAAAGGCTGATCTGCCGGAGAAGAATCAGCCTTCACTAACAGCAGTCCGTAGAACCCATTGCTTTCTGAGGCGCGCCCCACAGGTTAATGCTGATAA
>JAGQPV010000792.1 GCA_020426545.1 Planctomycetaceae bacterium | reverse complement strand
CAGGTGGCTGTTTTCGTTGGGTTTGGGAAATTCTCTGCCGCCAGGCATTTCGCCGTTTCGGGGGGATGTGTCTGGTTTCGTGTCTGAAGATCGCTGGCAGGTTTCCGTCTTCTGCGGGACGCGAGCCCGCGGCTTGTGGCCGCCTGGACGGTTCGAGGTGGCTGGATTGTCGGACAGTCCAGTCTCTAATTTCCCGGAGTTCTGGCTGGCTGCGAACTGCGCCGGGGGCACGTGTTCCAGCGAGGCATGCTGGCGCAGGGCAGTATCCACAGGGCGGCACTGCCGCACCTGGCTGGCCCGGAAGTCCTTCCGCCCGAAGTACGCCGGGCGGGACGTGGTCTTGTGCGAGGTGGAGCGATCAGGCCGAAGCAGCACGGGAACTGCAGCTGCTGCGGTCGTCTGACCGTTTTCCTGTTGTCCCCCCGCCAGCGGGCCGTTCTACTGTCGGGATGGCCCGGTGACTCAGAACCGATGGTGGCCCGGCCCATTGATCCGCGTCGTGTTGCCCGGTTCGGCACCGGTCGGCGAACTGTCCCGCTGGTGTGACAGCGACCGCCAACCGGGACGCGGGCCCTGGCACGACAGCCAGGCGACTGATGATTAGAAGATAACTGACAGGGAGCGGTGTCCTTCGAGCCCCTCTGTCGCGTGGAGGCCTGCACGTAGACTGCTCACCATTTCGTCACCCGTGTCCGGCTCAGTTGCATGCCACCGCCCCTTGATGCTCTACCGGGAATTCGGTTCCTGACGCGACTGCCCGGACAGCTGTTCGGGATGAATCCTTTCGGTGGAAATTGCCGACCGACCCGCGTGCCTCTGCTGTTACAGACCGGTCGGTCGAGCCTTCCTGTTCCACACCCGTGGAATTTCCAGCGGCCCATCGACATTCTGGAGGCCTACTTCTGGCGGGCCGATGAAGAAACCGGCTCCGGAAGACACAATCGGTATCTGGATGTTCCTGGCTTCCCGCCGGTATTCGTGACCCGCGATCCCGGAGTGATCCGTGCGATTCTCACCGCCACGGGCGATCGCGCAGGTCAGTTTGAGCGCGATACCCTCCCTTCGAGTGGCATTGCCCGGGCCACCGGCGAAGACACCCTGCTGTTCAGCAATGGTCCGCTGTGGAGACGACAACGGAAGGTGTCGGCTTCGCCTTTCGGCAAGACCGCGCTGTTTCAGGTTGACGTGTTCTGCGAGTTTGAAGACACATTCCGCAGCACGGTGCGGCAACGTCTCATGGCCCTGCGGCAGCATCTGTCCCAAACGGGCTTACCGCACCTGCAGATTGCTGTGGAACCTGAAATCAAGGCTCTGATGCTGGAGATGCTGGTCGAATGCTTCTTCGGCACTTCGATTAATTATCAGGAACTTCGTGAAGTGTACGTGCCCGCTGTGGAGCGGGTCATCGATCACATCGTGCGGGATACGGTGGTCAATCGGCTGGGGCTGTCGCCCTGGCTGCTCGCGAAATGCAGTCGCCGCTATGCCCGGGCATTCCGTGATTTCACGACCTTTGAAGAACTGACCGATCGGGTGCTGGCGACACGCTCGAGCGGCCGTGGACTGTGGAAAAAACTCCGCTCGGAAGCTCCCGACGCAGCCATGCGGAGCAACATCAAGGTCTTTCTGGCCGGCGCCCTCGAAGCGACCACCTCCTACGCTACCTGGGCGATCTCCCATCTGGCGAGAAACGAGTGCTGGCAGGAGAAGGTGTTCCGCGAGGTCGAAACGATGGCGGATTACACCCCCGACCAGCTCGGCTCGGCACGGGATCTGAATGCCGTGCTCGATGAAACCCTGCGGCTGACTCCATCGCTCTATTTCCTGCCCCGAAAAGCAACCGCGCCCATCCGTATCGAGACGGCGGATGGTCGTGAGATGCGGATTCCCGCGGGCACGCACATTCTGCTGGATGTGTGGCACGCCAACCGCCACGCCGACCATTGGGGTGAAGAAGTGACGGGGTTCCCCGCTACGGAGTTTGCCCCCGACCGCTGGGACAGGCTGGCCGTGCAGAATGCGAACTCAAAGGAATTTCTTCACTTCGGCTTCGGGCATGGTCCGCGTGTCTGCCCGGGGAAACACCTCGGGCAACTGGAAGTCGCCCTGGTGGTGGGAGTATTCGTGAAGCTGTTCCGTTTCCGTGCCGTGCATCCGGAAAACGAGGTCAGAGCCGGCGTATCCCAATCCTGTTCGGCACGGGAGTTTTTCAGCCGGCGGACTGCCGGACTGGCAGGCTGTTTTCACTGCCAGGCCGCCACTGTTGGCTGATCGTCTCGGGAACTGCCCGCTGCGGGCACAGCCGACCGCGCAGCGTGAACCGCTTCGGCCCGTCGGCAGACTCCGGCGGCGAAGCAGCTCAGGCTTGTTTGTCAGCGGCGGCGGCCCGCTGTTCCAGGTGCTCCAGCACCTCCTCCTCGGTGGCCCAGCCCTGCATGTACAGGCACAAAAGCTTGTACGTCCACT
>JAGQPV010000791.1 GCA_020426545.1 Planctomycetaceae bacterium | reverse complement strand
TCCGGGGCGTAAGCATCGCCACGTGCCGCCCTGAAGGCGATGGGTTGCAGGAACCAGAGCGTCCCCCGTTTTTCGGCGTAGTCTTCGCTGCTCAGCTGCTGCAGCGCCGACTTCCGCTCCGATCTGTAGTTCCGGCTGTCCGTGCGGATGCCGGCATAAGCATCGATCGAAGACAGTGAAGCACCGCGGTACCGGTAGTAACGCAGGGCTTCAGCCACTGCCGAGCGAACATCCAGGGGCTGTCGTCGTGCCATTCTGATGGACCGTCCCGTCGCCGTTATTCAGATCTCCGGTCCGTCGTTCGTTCGTACCTGCCATTCCGGGCGCAGCTGTCCTGTGCGGGCCACCACGGCGTAATACAGGCCGAACAGCACGGGCACCAGCAGCAGAATCCACAACGTGGCCAGCAGCAGCCCGAACGAGATGCTGATCGCCATCGGAATAATCACCTGAGCCTGTGTGTTGCGTTCGGCCAGGATCGGCAGCAGGGCAGCCACCGTGGTTAATGTCGTCAGCACCACCGGGCGAAACCGCCGCCGGCCACTGTCCAGCAGGGCCTGCTGCAGCGGGACACCCTCCGCCAGGCGGCGGTTAATAAAGTCCACCAGCACAATGGAATCGTTGGCGATAATTCCTGAAAGCGTCACCGCGCCGAACAGGCTGAACAGCGTCAGCGGATGGCCCAGCAGCAGGTGCCCCAGCACGGCCCCGGTGAGACCAAACGGCAGCACCGCCAGAATGATCAGCGGCAGTCCATAGGATTTGAACTCCAGCGTCAGCAGCGCGAAAATACCAAAGACCGACAGGGCCAGCCCGATCATCAGGCTGTGGAACGAACGGCGGGCCTGTTCCTGCTGGCCTTCCCACCGCTGCTGGACTGAAGGATGCTGCTGCATCAGATCGGCGAGGACACCCTGCCGCAGGTCCTCGGCGATTTCCCGGGCGTTGCCCAGGGTTTCATCGACATTGGCGGTAATGGTGACGGCCCGCTGCTGATCCACCCGGCGAATGGTGGAATACCCCCGGCGGGCGGAAACCTCCGCCAGCACCGGCAGCGGAACCTCCTCGCCGGCGGGCGTCTGCACGCGGATCTCATTCATCTGGTGCAGCGACCGCCGTTCCTCTTCCGGATAGCGAACCATCAGCCGGACTTCATGCCGGCCCCGCTGCAGCCGCATGACTTCCTCTCCGTAATACGCCCCCCGCACCGTGCGGGCCAGGTCCTCCAGCTGAATGCCCAGGGCCCGGGCCTCGGGCTTCAGCTTGAGCTGCAGTTCCCACTTGCCGGGGCCGCGGCTGTCCTGGATATCATACACCCCGGTATACCCGGCGAGCTGGGTTTTAATCTCCCCGGCCACCAGCTCCAGTTCGTCGATATTCGACCCCAGCAGGGCCAGTTCAATCGGCCGGCCCCCGGGAGACTGATCGAGGCCCCAGAAGACAACCCGCTCGGCCCCCGGAAAATCGCCCGCCTTATCCCGCCAGCGGGCCACAATCTCCTGGCTCGATGTCTGCTGAAACACGCGCTTCGGGTCGAATTCCACATACATATCGCCCCGCACCCGGTCGCGGGATCCCGAGCGACCCACGGAGCGGGTCGAGGTAGTCACCAGCGTCTGCCCGCCAGGCCGCAGGTGCTCCCGTTCCACTTCCAGGAAAGCCTCGTTCAGCCGTTCCGTCGCAGCCACCACCGTTTCGTTCGGCGTACCCTTGGGGTATTCGATGTAAGTGTAGACGAACTCCCAGTCCAGCTGCGGACTGAATACGAATGGTGTATACCCTCCCCGATACAGGCCCGTCGCAATCAGCAGCCCGGCCACCGACAGACTCAGCACAATGGCCGGCCGCACCAGCGACCACCGCAGCACCGGCAGGTACAGCCGGTCGATGACTCCCGAAACCGCGCCCTGCACCCGCCGCTGAAACAGGGGGACTTCCGCGGGATGTGCCGGCAGGCGGCATTTCGCCAGGTGGCAGGGCAGAATGAACAGCGCTTCGAACAGCGAAATCAGCAGCATGGCGACCAGGCCCAGTGGCATCACGGCGATCCACTTGCCCATATCCCCGCTGACGAACGCCAGGGGAATAAACGCGATCACGGTGGTCAGTACCGAGCTGATCACCGAAGGAGCCACTTCCACGGTGCCATCGATGGCGGCTTCCAGCCTCGGCTTGCCGGCCAGCCGATGCGCATACACGTTTTCGGCAATCACAATCGCATCGTCCACCACGATGCCCAGCGCCATCACGAAGGCGAACATCGAATACACGTTCATGGTCGCATCGTTCAGCAGCATGATGGCACAGGTGCCGAAGACCGAAATCGGAATTCCCAGCGCCACCCAGAAGGCCAGCCGCAAATCCAGAAACAGGCCCAGCACACCGAACACCAGCAGCAGCCCGATGATCCCGTTCCGCGACAGCAGGTCCAGCCGGTCCCGCGCCTGTTTGGACCAGTCTCCCCAGACCTTCAGGCTGTATCC
>JAGQPV010000790.1 GCA_020426545.1 Planctomycetaceae bacterium | reverse complement strand
GCGATCCAGCGTCACAAAGGAGCCCTCCGGATCGAGCACGTCGACCTGGCCGGATTCGATGAAATACATCCAGCCATGCAGCCGCAGTCGACCTTCGTCAACGGCATCCCGCACGAAAGGCCAGGCTCCCAGGTGGTTCAGCTGCTGTCGCACGTTCTGGCGAACTGCTTCCACCAGCAGGTTCTCTTGATTGTCGCCGCAGGCCTGTTCCGCATGGTCGGAAACACCGCTGGCACACCGCAGCCATTCCCGCACGGCGGGCAGAGGCTGGGTCGATTCGGGATTCAGTACAGCGGTGATGGCACCGCAGTGGGAGTGACCACAGATGATGATATGCGGAACTCTGAGCACATTGACCGCATACTCCAGAGTCGCGATTTCCCCGCCACTTCCGTAGCCACCGTCAGGCGGAGGCACGAAGTTCCCCGCGTTTCGCTGCACGAACAATTCACCCGGGGACGTACCGGTCAGCAGGTTCGGGTCGATGCGGGAATCAGAACAGGTGATGAACAGCGCTTCCGGAGTCTGGCCACCGGCCAGCCTGGCCAGCTCGGCCCGGCGTTTCACCGAAGTATTGTTCAGGAACTCAAGTGTACCTTCGAGAATCCTGCTCATCAGAGTTTGTCCATCGTACAGGGAGCCGCACCGGGGTGTGCATGTGGCTCGACTGTTTACGGTTCGCAGGCTGATCAGCATGCTCCACAGCTGAATTTGTTCGCTGTGTTGCCTGCCGCGGCTGCCCGCCGGTTCCTGCTTGAGATGCCGAGACCAGTCTCAATCACATCAGGCAGGCCTGAGACAGATTTCCAGGGACCGGTCGGGCTGCAGGATGCCGTGCCGCGAACGTGAACCTTACGAAATCGTCAGGATATGGTTACCTGCCGGACGCTGATGTGTCAATCAGGATCCCGGGAAAACGAATGGATTGCGCCGCCGTTTCCGCCTGAACCGACCTGTACGGCGGATTTTCAGCCGGGCAGCTGGTCGAAATAACCGCACTGCCGGAGATACCTCACGCTGTCGGTCACCCGCTGGACAGTCTGGCTCAGCGACAGCTCCGGCTCTCCCTCAATCCCGTGCAGCTCGATGCTGTATGGCCCGCGAAAGCCGCACACCCGCAGCAGTTCCAGCACGCGGACGAAGTCGACGGCTCCCCCCAGTCCCAGGGCCGGGAAGTACCACTGCTGGAATTCACCAGCCGAATCACTCAGGTGCACATGCCGTACATGGTGGCAGACTTTGGCCAGGGCAATCTCTCCCGTGACGAGCCGGTTGTGGTACAGAATGCCCGCAGTATCGAAATTGAGTTTCAGCTGCGGATGGTCGAGCTCCTGCATCGTCCGGAACATTCGGCTATCATCGCCACACAGACCGGGCCGGGTATCGAAACAGCAGACGATGCCCAGGCTGCCCGCGTGTTCGCCCAGTTCCCGCAGATGACGATACAGCTGCTTTCGCTCGTCTGCGTCGTCCGCGGAACCGGCGTGGCACACGACCACTGGCACATCGAACCGGGCTGCCACGTCGAGCTTGCGGCGGGCCACCAGCAGTTCCGCCGGGTCCAGCGGGTTGCCGTCCACCAGATTGCAGCTGCTGACGGTCACCTGGTGCGCGGCGAGCAGCTGTTCGATATCCCGCAACTCGGCTTCTGTCGATTCCTCGGTGACGAGGGGCGGTTGACCGCTCTCGGTCGGGGAACCGGCCGTGCAGACGGGCAGCTCAAGGTGATGCAGCCCGGTCTCGGGCAGATGTTCAATGGCCGCACGGGTACCAAACCGGCCGAAACTGCCAGGGTGGCAGGAGATAAGAGACTGCATGAAGCGGGGAACTTTCCGGTCGGCAGGAAGTCTGTCAGGATGGCCGGGAATGAAGACGGCGGGTGTCCGCGGGCCGCGGGAGCCAGCATGGCCCGGTGCGGGCTGCAGGTTACTTTCGCGGGCGGACGGCTGCCATCGCACGGGCTGCCTTAGAGTTCAGGCGGCGAAAACCCGGCAATCAGAAAACCCGGCATTCATCGGGCAGGGGAATCCTGCCACCGGGCCGCTGCGGGCAGTAGCGTCATGATACGACATTCCAGGCAGGAACGGACACAGTGACAGACACTCTGGAACAGATGCTGGCCACGGCCGTGGCGGCCCATCAGCGGGGAGAACTGCCGGAAGCGGTTCGCGGATACCGTCAGGTGCTGGAGGCCCGTCCGCAGCACGACCGCACCCTGTATCTGCTGGGGACTGCACTGCTGCAGTCCGGTCAGTTCAGCGATGCGGCCGAAACGCTCCGCCAGGCAGCCGGATTACGGGGTGATCTGTCGGATGTCCACAACAACCTGGGAATCGCGCTGCAGGCCCTCGGCCGCAGGGATGAAGCCCGGCAGAGTTTTCGCGATGCGCTCGACCGGGAACCGGATTCCCCGGATGCCCTGTTCAATCTGGGCCGGTTGCTGTGGGCCGACGGACGGGATGCCGAAGCCGAGCCTCTCCTGCGGCGAGCGGTCGAACGGCA
>JAGQPV010000789.1 GCA_020426545.1 Planctomycetaceae bacterium | reverse complement strand
CGTGGAAGGCCAGCCACAGCGACGAGCAGGCACCGGCCGAACCGCCGGTGGCGCCGATGCGCTCTTTGTCGAGGTTCCATTCGGCGGCTTTGGAGCGGACGAACTGCAGGGCGCGGGCGGCGTCGCTCAGGGGGGCTTTGACGGGCGGCTTGACGCCCTGCTGCACGCCGTTCTGCACGTAGCGGTAATTGATGGCCACCACCGAAATGCCCTTCGCCAGGAAGGCGGCCGGGTTGGTCTTCTTATCACCGCCCCGCCACCCGCCGCCGTGAATGTAGAACACCACGGGCGTGGGCTTGTCGGACTGTGCCTGGTAGAAATCCAGCACCTGCCGGGCGTGGGTGCCATAGGGCACGTCTTTGAGAGTCAGAGGTTCGTCGGCGGCGAGGGCCGGCTGCGAGACGAACAGGAGGGCGACGAACAGAGCAAGGGGTTTCATGGTGCTGGCTTTCTGAAAGAGCGACTGAAGAAACGGCCGTGCTGCCGGGGCAACTGGCCGGATGAGGTTGTGGGTTATCGGTACGGCCGCGGGCGAACGGGAACCGTGACTACACCTCCGCCAGCACGCCGGTGCTGCTGCCGAATGTGTCGGTCTCGAGGCCCTGCTGCTGCAGCATGCGGACAAACAGGTTGGACATGGGCAGGTTGTTGTCGCGGTCGTACTGCACATGCCCGGCGTGCCTGAAACCACCGCCGGCCAGCAGCACGGGCAGGTTGGCCGTGGTGTGGGCGGAGGCGTTGCCGAGGTCGCTGGTGTAGAGCACCTGGGTCGAATCCAGCAGCGGGACGTCCTGTTCCAGCGTTTCCCGCATGATGGACAGGAACCGGCTGAACTCGCGGAGCTGGGCCTCTTCAATCAGGGCCAGCCGGGCGATGTTGTCTTCCTTGCGGCCGTGGTGGGAGGCCTCGTGGTGGCCGAACTGCAGCCGCCCCACCTGCACGGTGGAGTGGGAATACAGGAACAGGCTGATGACGCGGGTGGAGTCGGTCTGCAGGGCCAGCCGCACCAGATCGTACCACTGGCGTTCCCGATCGAGGATGGGAGCACCGTAGTAATTGTTAGTAAAGCGAGGCGCATCGACATCGGGTTTGGGCCGCCTGACCCATTCCTGATCGCGGTTGAGCCGGGCCTCTGCTTCGCGAATCGACGTGAACAAGAGGTCGATCCGCTGGCGGTCGGCGGTGCCCAGAGTTCTGCCGAGGGAGCGGGCCTGTTCGCGGACTCCGTCCAGAATGCTCTGGCCGGTCTGAATGCGGGCCACCTCGCGCTGAATTTCCGCGGGGGTGCCGGTGATGAACAGCCGTTTGAAGGCTTCTACCGCGCGGCCCTCGGAGGGAATCAGCATGCCCTTGTGGTTGTACGACAGCCCACTGTGCCCCAGCTGCAGGCTGGCAAACCGCGTGGGTGAAGCGATTTGCCCGGCGACTTCCTGGTCCAGCGAGATGGTGTTTCGCACGTCGCCAGGCCGCATGTTTTCCGGGGCGGCACCCGTCAGCAGGCCGGGCAGTGTTCCATGCCCGCCGCCGTACCGGTGCGACATGCCGGAGAACACGGTGAAGTGCTGCCGGTGGTCTTCCAGCAGTTTCAGATAGCGGCTGGGGGTGTAGTCTTTCCCGGTGTCTTCCGGGAAGAAGTAGGGCGCGTGCAGACCGAGGCCCCGCCCGATCAGCACCATTCGCCGTGGTGAGGAGGGCGTGCCCCCGGTGCCGGCTACGAGGGGTTGCGGCAGCATGGCATCCAGCAGGGGCAGCCCGATGGCGACTCCGGCGGTACGCAGAAACGTGCGGCGTGGCAGGCGGGAGAGCGGCATGGTCGAGGCTTCCAGTGAATGGGACAGGAGTTGTCGGGTCGGGCGGCCTGCTGGCGGAAACTTCAGGAATCAGGCGGCGGTTATTTCCAGAGGAACAGCCGGCTCTGCACGACAGAATGCAGCAGCGAGCGGAACCCGTCACCCTGCTGGCGGGAGGTGGCGACCAGTCGTTCAATTTCTTCCCGGTCGGCAAACTGGATGTCGGCCCCGGTGCTGTAGATCACCAGTTTGCGGGCCAGGTTGCGGGCGATCTGATCTTTGTCCGCCAGCAGCAGCTGTTTGTAGTCGTCGATATCGTGGAACGTGCGTCCGTCGGGCGTCTGTCCGCCGAGTTCCACATCGGGGCCTTTGATGACGATTCGCTCGGGATAGTTGGGCAGCGGGACCCGTTCGCGGCTGCCGCCCCGGTAGAACTCCCGCCAGCCTCCAATCGCGTCGAACGACTCCAGGGCGAAACCGGGGGGATCGATGTGCCGATGGCAGCGGGCACAGGCTTCGATGTTGCGGTGTTTATCGAGCTGCTGGCGAATGGTGGTTGTGCCGCGGGTGTCGGGCTCAATGGCTGGAATGTCGGGCGGAGGGGGAGGCGGGGCCGTACCCAGCAGCTGCGTCAGCACCCAGGTGCCGCGGAGCACGGGCGATGTGCGTGTGCCATCAGCTGTGACTTTGAGAATGGCGGCCTGGGTCAGTACGCCTCC
>JAGQPV010000078.1 GCA_020426545.1 Planctomycetaceae bacterium | reverse complement strand
CCGGAGGGATGTCTGCCAGCCGTGCCAGGTCCAGGGACTGGTATGCACGACACCGTGGAGTGTGGGCGTGAGCTTGTGCGTATCGTACGTGCCGTCGTTCAGGGTATCGAAAGACTGTCCCGCCGTGTGCCCGCCCGGGTGGCAGGTACTGCAGCTGAACCAGCTGTCGAAGGAACGGTCGGCATCGTGGAAAATGATCTCCCCCCGGCGAACAGCACTTAATGCGGAAGGACCGCCAAGGTCGATTGTCTGCAACAGCTTCGCTTCGGCCACATTCACCAGCTGCAGCGAATTTGCAAAACTGTTGGCCACCAGAACCGTCTCGGGACCGGTGAACTGCAGTTTCAGCGGCCTGCCGCCCAGTTCGACCCGGCGGAACAGCTGGTCGCCGTCCAGCAGTTCCACGGAAATAAAGTCTCCCGGGTCGGCCACGGGCCAGGCAGCACGCTGGTAATCCAGAATCAGCAGTTCGTGGCTGCCCGCGGCAGTCGCCACCAGCCAGCGGCTGTCATCGCTGAGGGCTGCGGCATACAGGTCTCCGCAGGCGGCTCCTCGCGGATCGAGATTCAGCTGCTTCTGTTCCCAGTATTCGCCGGCCGGCAGCGGAAAACGGGACAGCCGGTTGTCGATCACCCAGCCTTTTTCGATGTTGGCTTCATTCACCGGAAAGGCCCGGTTGATCTGACTGGGAATGATGACTTCTGACGAATCCGGCAGCACGACGGGCTGGCCCAGATTGAACCCGTCGTCGAAAATGTTGCGGCAGCTCAGCTCTTTGCCGGTGGCAATCTCGTGCACGACCAGCGGCCCGGGGATATTGCAGCAGCTGATGAGCCACCTGCCATTGGGGGCGATACACAGCTCGCGGGGAATACCACCCGTCTGCATTCGCCGGGTGATTTTTCCGGAATTCAGGCTGATCTGCACAATTTCGTCGTCACCCGCCAGGGCGACGAACAGGCTCCGGTCGGTTTCGGGGGAAGCTGCTTCGGCGGAGTCTGTGGCAGGGAGTACGGCCAGCCCGTGGGGCGATTCCCCCACTCTGATGGTGCGGTCCGTCCGCAGCTGGCCCTTTTGGAATTCGAGCAGTTGCACAGTCCCGTCATCACGGAGCGATACGGCGGCACTGTGCGGACCAGTCCAGAGGACATCCTGCGGAAACCGTCCACAGTGCAGTTCCTGCACCAAACACCCGGCCGCCAGATCGACCAGTGACACCGTATCTGCGGTGGAATTGGCGGTGAGTGCCCACCGGCCATCAGTCGAGACCGCCAGCGAGACCGGACTGCGATGCGGCTCTTCCGGGGCAGTCCGGCTGCTGGTTTCTGTTGGACGGCTGCCGGTCGGCTGTGCCTGCGAGGGAGCTTCGGCAGACCGGCTCTGCGGTGGAAGCAGCAGCAGCAGCGGGATCACAGTCAGGAATGCAGGCAGCAGTATGTACCGACAGTACCTCACAGCAGTCTCCTGTTCTCAGTTTCAACAGGTCCGGGGGCTTCTGGAGAACGGCTTCCCGGCCTTCGGCTGGTTCACTCTTCCGTGCCCGTTCCAGCCGGGGGAACGCTGCAAAATTCACCGCACCCGTCCCTGTGTGCTGCCAGCCAGACCGCAATTTACCAGATTGGCGGCCGGTTGAGACACGGCGTCCGACCGTTACCCGAATCAGAACTCGATTCATAAGAGTCCGTTCATGTTACACGTTCGGCCCGGCAAGGTCCCGTGTGCGGGTGGTTGAGTTGCAGTCGTGCCGTTTCAGCTGGTGGACGTGGATTGTGGCACGTCATCGTTGCCGGCCCGTCCTGGCTGCCTCGTCTGGCAGCGGTGTTCATTCATCGATGAGCACCGGCCGGTTCCGTCGAAGGCAGAACAGAAGGCGTGCGCGGAATGAGGGATATCCGAGAAACTTCTTCTTTTCTGCGTAAATGCACGTAGTATCCCAGGGGTGTTCCGGCCCGTCGCAGCGAGTCTCAACCGGTCCAACAGGAAAATTCGGCAGGTACAGGAATTTTTGCTCTACCCGTCTTCATCAGGCCGAAGAGTTCTGAGAAGCCAGATTCTCCACCAGCCGCTGGCAGGTCAACCAAAACCTGTTTCAGAATAGAGAAGCCTGCCTGTTTCACCTGCCAGCCCGGAGGGAACCGTCGACTGCAGGTGCGGAAAGACCGGTCGATCATCGGCACGACCGAATCGTGCGGCAAAGGGGGCCTGGCAGGCGGTTCCTGCACGGTCAGGCCGTTTTCAGTTCAAGCTGGCTGAGTATTCAGCTCGCCAGTCCAACCTGGTTCCTGCGGAATGTGACCGCTGGCGGATTGCCCTGGTGTTATCACCGGCTGAGGCAATCTGACAGCACCATGACCCTATGAACACACCTGCACCACAAAGCGAGGCTGCCGGGACGCAGCGGTACCGCAAGCTGCCCACGTCGCAGTTGCGTGCGGGGACCACGTTGAGTTCGGCCGTGCTCGATCTTCGCGGAAGCCGCAGTGTGCTGCTGGTGGCGGAAGGTTCCGTCATTACCACCGGGCTGATTTCGCAGCTGAAGCGCCGCGGGATCACTGAAGTCCATGTGGGCCAGCGAGATTTCGACCAGATGCAGGGAGGGGCTGACAGCTCGCCGGCTGCCGGGAACCAGGCTCGGCGGAAGCAGCGGCGAAGTACGTTCCAGCCTTCGGAACAGGATCAGTCCGACAGCTACGGCGTGCATGAGGAATCGTACGTTCACAACCTGCACGAACCGGGGGCCGTGTCGTATATCGATTCGGACAAGCGGGAATTTCTCACCCGGATGCATTCGTCGGTGGATCTGGTCGGTGACTTCTTCGAGGAGCTGCGCAAGGGGGCTGCCTGGAACGAGCCGGATGACATCTCGCTGGAATCTCTGACGGAACTGACCCGGGATATCGATCTGTTTGCCGCGCTGGGAGTCAACCCGGCTGAGGGGCAGTACCCGCAGAAACACTGCGTGCAGGTGTCGATGCTGGCAATGTCCGTCGGCACGACCATGGGACTGACTCAGCAGGAACTGCTGGAACTGGGGACGGGCTGTCTGCTGCATGACGCGGGCATGCTGCTGACCCGCAACAGTCTGTGGGAGAAAGACCGCAACCTCAGCGAGCTGGAGTTTCTGGAAATCACCAAGCACCCGGGCCTGGCCTACGACCGCCTTCGCGAGCGGGCGGATGTCTCTACGGGCACGCGGATGGTGGTGTATCAGATGCACGAGCGATGGAACGGTTCAGGCTACCCCCGGCAGCGGGTGGGACGGCAGATTCACCATCTCGCACGCATTTCCTCGGTGGCGGATACGTTTGTGGCCATGGTTTCGCCCCGGCCGCATCGACGGGCCATGCTGCCCTACCAGGCGATGGAAAAGATCATCCACGGAGCACGCGACGGGCTGTACGATCCGGATGTGGTGCGCGGGCTGCTGCACACTGTTTCGCTGTTCCCCATCACCTCGTTTGTCGTCACCAGCGATGGACGTGTCGGCAAGGTGATCCGCACCAACGGAGATCTGTACACGCAGCCGGTTCTGGATGTGTGGGACCCGGGCGATATGGACAAGCCGCCCGAGCCGGTGGATCTGTCCGAGCAGACCGATCTGGAAGTGACGCGGGTTCTCACGGAGTTTGAGGTGCAGGAACTGGGGCTGAGGGAGTAAAATCCCGGCTGGTGGCGGTTCCTTGTGCCGCCCTGCTGCCCATGTTTCTGTGCAGCGGCCACTGCCGGATCGACTTCTGTCGGATCGGCCGCCGCAGCCGAGAGCCTCCAGTTACAGAAATATCCGCCTCAATGCCTCTGCATCCGCAGGCTGCCCGCATGGCAGCAGCTGCCGCCTCGACTCGCCCCCTGCCCCTGCGTGAAATGAATCTGGCCGATATCCGCGGTGGCTTTCAGCCCGGCCCGCCCTGTGAGGGCGATGGCGTGGAGATCGACACCTTCTCCATCCCGGGCCCGGTTGGCCCGGTGACCGTGCGGCGATATGTCTCCGCTGCGGCGAGAGAGGTCGCCAGTACCGCCCCGGTTATTCTGTATTTTCATGGGGGTGGCTGGGTGATGGGGACTCTCCCGGGTTACGACTGCCTGTGCCGGCCACTGGCGACAGCGGCGGAAGCCATTGTGCTGTCGGTCGATTACTCGCTCTCCCCGGAACGTCGGTTTCCCACAGCTGTCGAAGAATGCTTTTCGGCTCTCTGCGCCGCTGCGGAAGCGTATGAGATCAGCACCGAATCGACCGCCGGCAGGCCACTGGTGGTGGCTGGCGACAGCGCCGGAGGAAATCTGGCGGCTGCGGTGGCTCTCATGTCCCGTGATCGGGGTGGTCCTCCGCTGGAACTGCAGCTGCTGATATATCCGGTGCTCGACAGCGGGTGCGATACGCCCTCGTACCATGAAAATGCGGAAGGATATCTGCTGACCCGCGAATCCATGCTGTGGTTCTGGGAGCAGTACCTGGCACACCCCGATGATGGCCTGCACGCCTGGGCTTCGCCGCTGCGTGCCTCATCGCTGCAGAACCTGCCGGCGGCCCACATCATTACCTGTGAATTCGACCCGCTGCGGGATGAAGGCGAACAGTACGCAGAGCGGCTGCTGGCCGCTGGCGTGCCGGCGGAGTTCACACGGATCGACGGCATGATTCACGGGTTCCTGCGGCATACCGATGTGATTGATACGGCCAGAGAAACCATTCAGGCCCTGGGAGAGGTGGTTCGCCGGCAGGCGGGCCGTTGAGCAACTGCCGCCTGGCCGGTTTACTCCACGCTCGATTTCTCGTCGGATTCCGCCAGGCCCAGCCGCTGCAAAAACTGCTGGACAGCCTGGCTCACTTCCCGCCGGGCCATGGAGGTGACATTGTTGTGCCCCACGCCCGGCAGAGTCAGAAACTCCGGTGGAATGCCTGAGGCGGAAGTCCGCGGGGCATGGGTGGCCAGCAGGCGGCCTTCGCTGAGGGGCACGATGTCGTCGCGGTCTCCGTGAATCTGCAGCAGCGGACAGGTGACATGCGGCAGGCGGGCGGCCGAATCAAACCGTTCCCGCAGCAGCCAGCGAACGGGCAGCCAGGGGAAATGCACCGCGCCCACGCTGGCCAGGGAAGAGAACGTCGAACGGAGAATCAGTCCGGCTGGTGGTGCTTCGTCGGCACACGCTTCCGCCGCCAGCCGCACGGCCACTCCCCCGCCGAGCGATTCCCCGAACAGAACGATCTTTCCGGCCGGCACCTGTTCCTGGCCGGTGAGCCAGTCCCACTGAACCCGGACATCACGGGCGATGTCTTCCGCGGCCGGTGTGCCGGGATTGTCGCCATAGCCCCGGTAATCGAAGATCACCACATCCGCGCCGCAGTTCGTCAGCAGGCGGATCGAATCATCGCGATAGGCCCGGTGTCCGCCATTTCCGCAGAAATACAGTACCACGACGCGGGTGCCATCGAAGGCGGTTCCACCGGCTTCCTGCCCCGTGTTTAGCGCGGGATTCTCCGCCAGCTGTCGAAACACGGCCGTTCGTTCGGGCGACGCATTGTTCGGAAGCACGTGCCAGCCGCGGAGGACAAGTCCATCACTCGTGGTCACTGTCACCGTTCTGGCCCGCTCGGCGGAGAAGGGCGAATCGCTGATTTCAATCGCCCCGGCTGTGGCGGGATGATAAATCAGCCGCCGCTGAAAGACCGTAACCAGAATCAACACGGCCACATAGGCCAGCAGCGGCAGGCACAACAGCCGGAACACACCGCGCCCGGTGGAAGGTTCCGGTGTCGGTTGCGTCCTCTCACCGGCCCTGTCACCATCCGAATTCTGAAGTTCTGCCATGCCGTCCCTTTTGCTGGATGGTCGCCCTGCTGCTGTCGTCGGAAAGCCTGTCCCGTTGAAAATTCTACCCGTGCTGGATCTGCTGGACGGAGTCGTGGTTCGCGGGGTGGCCGGGCAGCGCGACAGCTACCGACCCGTGGAAAGCTGCCTGGTCGATTCCGCCGATCCGCTCGCGGTGGCGGAAGCCTTCCGGCGGCAACTTGGTCTGTCGGAACTGTACCTGGCCGACCTGGATGCCATCCTCCACGGAACTCGGAATCTCGAACTCATCGGCACTCTGGCTGAACGGGGTTTCTCGCTGCTGGTCGATGCCGGCCTGAATTCCGCCGCATCCACCCGAGCCGTGCTGGACAGCGGAGCGGCAGCAGCGGTGACTGGTCTGGAAACATTGACTGATCCCGCCCTGCTGGGCCAGCTGGTTAATCAGTGGGGCCCGGAACGGGTTGTGTTCAGTCTCGATCTTAAATGTGGCCAGCCACTGACAGCCATTTCCCGCTGGCGAAATGTCCCGCCGCTGGAGATTGTCCGGGAGGCTGCCGGTCTCGGCGTCTCCCGGCTGATTGTTCTCGATCTGGCACAGGTCGGGCTGGAGGAGGGACTGTCCACCCTGCCGCTGTGCCGGCAGATTCGCCGGGAACTTCCTGAACTCGAACTGATTACGGGCGGAGGGATCAGCGACGGAGCCGATCTGCAGCCTCTGCAGCACGAACCGGTGGATGGGCTGCTGGTAGCCACCGCACTGCACCGGGGCCGAATGACCCGCGACGACATTCAGCGTTACTCCGCCCAGTGACCGCCCCGCCCATGATCGTACACGGCTTCGGTTCCCCGGAAGGCTTCGTCAAACACGTTCCGTCCGTCCTGATTCTGATAGACCGTCTGCCCGCCGACGATCGTGCGGACCGGGCAGCCGGTCAATGTCACACCATCCCAGGGCGACCAGCCACATTTTGTGACCTGCTCTTGGTTGCGAATCGTGTGTTCCCGCTCGAGGTCGACCAGCACCAGGTCGGCATCATAGCCTTCCACAATCTGCCCCTTGTTGACGATGTCCCACACCCGGGCGGGGGCCGTGCACATCCGCTGGACGATCTGCTCCAGCGTGCATTCTCCCCGGCGGGAAGCATCGAGCATCAGAGCCAGTGAATTTTCCACGGCGGGCAGGCCGGAGGGGGCTTTGGGCCACGGCTGCTGTTTCTCTTCGAGTGTGTGCGGCGCGTGGTCGGTCGCCAGCACCTGAATCGTTCCGTCCCGCAAGGCTTCCCACAGGGCTGCGTTGTCCTTTGCCGTCTTGATGGAGGGATTCATCTGCACCAGCGAGCCCAGCCGCTCGTAATCGTCAATCTGAAACAGCAGGTGGTGCGGGCAGACTTCCGCCGTAATCAGACCGCGATGATCCCGGATGAACTCCAGTTCGTCGGCCGTGGAGACATGCAGCACATGGAACCGGTGCTGGTGCCGGTGGGCCAGGTCGATTGCCCGGCGGGTCGAAATGACAGCAGCGGCATGATCGCGAATCTTCGAGTGGTCGGCGAAGGAGGTTCCGCCGGCCAGTCGCTCGCGATTGGCCCGCACGGTGGCTTCGTCCTCGCAGTGAGCACAGATCGGCAGAGTGGTCTCCGCGAAAATCTGTTCCAGTGCCTGCTGGTCGTCCACCAGCAGATTGCCCGTACTCGAACCGATGAAAATCTTGATACCGGGAGTGCGGTGAGCCTGTTTGAGTTCGCCCGCGTTCTCCGGAGTCGCACCGATGTAGAAGCCGTAGTTCACCGCGCACTTGCCGGCGGCCAGCGCCAGCTTTTCTTCCAGAGCCTGCTGTGTAATGGTGGCGGGCGTGGTGTTCGGCATTTCGAGAAAGGTGGTCACCCCGCCTTTGGCGCAGGCCAGGCTGCCGGTCCGCAGGTCTTCCTTGTGCGTCAGACCGGGATCCCGAAAGTGAACCTGATCGTCGATCACGCCGGGCAGCACGTGCAGGCCGGTGGCATCAATCGTTTCATCGGCAGCGGTACCCGCCGGCGGATCAATCCCCAGAATCCGGCCGTTTTCCAGCAGCAGATCGACCTCGACAATTCCTGCCGGCAGGACGCAGTGGCCATGACGAATCAGCGTTCTCATACGATCTCAGCGCTTTCCGCCTGCGGTACAGGCTGAACGAAGCGGACACAAATGCAGCCGCCCGCGGGATGACGGGCGGGAAAGTGACTGCGGGAGCAGCGGGAGGGATTCAGCAGCTGCCGGGGAGGAAGCTGCTGCCCCACAGCGGTCGGGCGAACTTCGGGATGGCTGATTCGCCCGCCCAGTGCGGCCGACCACACGAGCAGGCTGCCAATGATGACGAGGCCCACCGCAAACACGACCCGCAGAATGCTGCCGACGGGTTCTTCCTGCAGCAGGCGGAACAGAATCTGCCCGGCCAGCACGGCCTGGACGATAGTGGCCAGGAAGGCGGCCCGCGCAATCACCGCGTGGTCTTCCACCAGCGAACGCGAAATTTCCCGCTGCTGCTCAATCTGCTCCCAGGCCGGAGGACCGCTCCAGTACGCCACTCCAGCGAAGAGGCCACAGGCCAGGAAGACCCCCAGCCCCGCCCGGAACAGGATCTCACTGCGCCAGAGGGCCGCTGAACCAACCAGAGCCAGCGCAATCCAGGTGCCCACCACTGGAACATGCACACTGATCAGGTGCAGGTGCGCTGCGTTCATTCTTCTCCCGTTCCGATGGCCCGGGACGGATCGACGCCCTGCTCGACCTGGCTGTAATCCAGTTCGCTGCCCCGCATGCTGTGGGGAATCAGGTAAACCACCGTCATCACAATCGAGGCCACGACCACCACCGCCCGGCCAACGCCTTCTTTCTTTCGGCGATGCAGGCCAATGGCTCCGCAGGCACTCAGCCACGCCACCCACATAATGAGCATCTTGTTATCTGTCAGGTCGCCGCCCCAGGGGAAGCCGGTCCAGTAGGCACCGAAGGCGTACTTCTGCACGATCGGCCCGAGAATCATTCCGCCCACCGTCATGCCCGCAAATGCAATCCAGGCATACCGCCGCATTCCGCCGGGCGCAAACAGGGCTGCCAGCCCGGCCCGCATGCCGATCAGCACGGAGAAGAACATCATGATGATGTGCGGCCACAGCACATAACCCGGCACCGGATCCTTAAACCGGATGATAACGTTTTCCTCAGCCGACTCGGGAATCCGGATGGTCTTCTCCCCCTGGCGAACAATCACATGGTATTCGAGCTTGCCGGCCGCTGGCTGTGCCGGCAGCAGGGCCGTCAGTTCGTCGCCTTCGGTGGTGAACTGCACTTCCTGCAGCGGTTCCTGGGTGGGATATCTTCTCCAGTGCAATGTGGCTTCCACGCCCTCGCCCGGGGCGGGAATGATCACCTTTGCATCGTCGGTGGTCCATTCGCTGCGAATCAGTCTGTACCGGTAGGCAGTGCCCTCAATGGTGAACTGCCCCCGCAGCGGGTACGTGGGGCCCGTCCGTCGCTGGTAGATGACGGCAGCCGCCATGATGGTCAGCGCGATCAGCCACAACAGACTACGAACCCACAGCGGCTTGCGGGGATACGGGCCCGGAGCTTCTCCCGCAGACAGGGCGGGGGATGTCTCGTCTGCACCTTCAGGCCCGGTGGGGGAATCGGCAGTCATCAGTGAACTCTCCCGGTGAGAACAGCTGCGGAAATACTTCCGGTGAACAGAACCGGAAACCCGACTTCAGCCGGACTCCCGGCCCCTTGTCACGGGGTGACGGAGATCCTGGCTGCGCAGCGGCACTTCGGTTCACGGGCTGGTGGCGACGGCGAGTTTCCCCCCGACAGTGCGGCATGGTTCACTTTAGCGGTCCGCCTGCGACGGAACAACGAACACCAGAGCCCTTCGCGCGGGTTCGTCAGCTCCATAGGCGCGGCGGGAAGCCGTGCCTGCCGTCAGACCTGCCGAACGACCACCCGGTTGCCGCGAATCTCAATGATTTCGATTTCGCTGCCGGCGGCAATGTACGGCCCGTCGCTCACCACATCCACGTAGTTGCCCTCAATGGTGGCCTTCCCCGCCGGGCGCAGCACGGATGAGGCGACGCCCCGGCGGCCGGGCTGCAGCAGCATGGCAGCAGCCCCGCTCGAACCATACCGGGTGGGCTGGGCCAGGTCGGGCCGCAGCCGGGGACCGCCCGCTTCCGGTTCTCCGGGAAAGGACGGCGGCGAGAGAATCATCTGGTTGAATACCGGCACATGCGGCAGAAAGCGGCTGATCAGTGAAGCGATCACCACGACCGACGCAACCGACGCACTGAGCGTACCCACCGTGCGGGACATGATGCGGAAGTTCGTGCCCGGATCGACTCCGCCGAATGTCTGACTGGCCAGAATGAGGGAAGACACCACCAGCAGCCCGCCGGAGACGCCGAACACCCCGAAACCCGGCACCACGAAAATTTCCAGACCGATACAGCCAATCCCCAGCAGGAACAGCACCACCTCGAGCCAGCCCGCCGTGCCGCCCAGGAAATGGCTCCAGAAGAACAGCGCAAAGCACAGGGCCGAAACAATTCCCAGCAGACCGCTCATGAAATGCAGTTCGAGATAGATGCAGATCAGCCCAATGAAGATCAGCATGCCGACGGCGAAATCGGTATTGAGCAGGAAAATCAGCGAGTCAATCCACGTGCGTCCCACGGGCAGCACTTCGGTCTCCGGCGAAATGCCCAGCCGGTCCTTCAGTTCGTCGAAACTGGCCACCGGCGGAGCAGCAATCTGCAGTTCGTGCGCACGGCGCCCGCTGATCGTCAGCAGGTTGTCTTCTACGGTTTCCGGCACCAGCTTCGGGTCCTCTTCCCAGGCATCGCCCTCCTGTTCGAGTTCCAGCTCACTGAGAAACCAGATCTCGCCGGTCTCCCGGTTCCGGGCTTCGTACACCCGCAGGTCCTTATCGGCCGTGGCAATCAGCAGCGCGGCTGGCCGGCCTTTCCGCTGGGCCAGCTCCGTCAGCTTGAGCCGCATCATCGACAGCACCTTCTCGGGGGCCCGGGCCCACTGACCGCCCTCATTCACCACGGGGGCCGCTGCGCCGAACTCGGCTGTCTCGGTCATGTAGATTTCGTCGCAGCCCATCGCCACGATAGCCGCGCCGCTGTATGCCATCTCCGGAATCCAGGCGATGGTCCGCACATTTTCCGATTCCAGATCGGCAATGCGGTCCGCCAGATTGAACGAGGAATGCACCATTCCGCCGGGCGATTCAATCTCGAAAATCAGCAGGTTGGCCCCGTTCTTCAATGCCCGGTCGATCTGCCGGTCGATGAACGTTTCCAGTACGGGTTCAATCATGCCGTCCACGCGAATCCGCACGGCTTCTGGCGTGGTTCCGTAGGTCACATCCGGCTGCAGCAGACGGGCCGGTACATCGTACAACGTGGCCAGCTCCCGTTCGGAAGCGGCCGTGGCGGTTACCAGCACATCGTGAGCCCGCGCCCGGGCTCCGGTAAACAGACCGGGAAAGCCCGCCGGTTTGATCGTGTCGGGCGCGTCGGGAATGCTGGCTCCGCCATCCAGCAGTTCGCGGTGTTCGGCCGGGGTGACCAGCCGGGGCTGAATCGTCTCCTGGCCGTCCCGCATCAGCCGCACGCCGACTTTCCGCACTTCAAGGGCGGGATCCATCATGCCCCGCACCAGCGCAGTATGCAGTCGCGGGTTGTGCCGCCGCTCGATCAGATCAAGCACGAACCGCTGCTGGTCGGGCAGCATGGCTTCGTTCCGGCCCAGGTCTCCCAGTTCGGCATCGGGATGCATCACGATTTCGTTGCAGGCCAGCACCACCACGGCGTTGTTGCCGTCGATCCGCTCTCCCGCCGGAATCCAGGCCACTGTCCGCACGTGTTCCAGCTGAGCCGACGACAGAAAACGGGCCAGATCGCTCGCCTGTCCGAAGGAACTCGTCCCGCGACGGAACTCCAGCACCAGCAGGGCCTGCCGACTCTGCCGGACGGCCTGGCCTTCGAGGGTGAGAGCCGTATTGCTGATGCGGCCCTGCACGGCAGCGTCGATAGCCCCGGAAATGACCAGCATCTGCACAAGGGGCTTTTCAACCGGGGCCTCGGCGGCGGCTGGCTGTTCGGCCGCGGGGACCGGCGCAGGCTTCCCGTTGCCGGCTGCCTGCTGAGCGGACGCAGGCCGGGAAGTGGAGCTGCACAGCAGCAACATCAGCAAAGTCAGCCACCACTGGCTGTTGCAGGATCTGCAGTTCAGACCGCTCATGGGCTGTCTGTCCTCCCGGTGCCCTGCCTCGGGCCAGTGCCCTGTCAGGGATTGAATTAGAGGGTGCGACTTTGTGGAACCGCATGAATCCCGACGGGACTCGCATTCGCGGACCAACCCTGAAAGCCCCATGGAATCTGGTAGGGACTCCGCCCCGGATGAACCGCTGCAGCATGGCACACGCTGCAGCTGCCAGTGATACCCCCGAAAACACCAGTTCACCAGACCAGCTTCTGGCAGAAGCCCTGCTGAAGAACCCGGCAGAACAGCCACGGCTCATCAGTTGAACGCGATCTGGACTCCGCAGGATTATACCGACCCGGGAAAATAGCGGTCAAATTTCAGATTCGTCCGGTCCGTCGGTCTCCGCGCCCGTCGTCAGTTTGAAATCATAACCCCGCCATTCGACACAGGATACGAAAATCGGCCGCGTGGCGAACGTGTTCTCACCAGCCGGGATCCCGGCAAGTCCCCCAGAGCGTCACTCGGGCAGAGACCGAAGGACCGGCGGCTGGCCGCAGTTTCCCTCGGCAGCCGTTCGGGCATTCCTGCCGGATCAACCGGCCCGCCTGCCGCTGTTCGCTCCCGGTCTTCAGCCTTCGCGGATTGGCCAGGAGGTGCCCGCGGTGATGCCACCATCCACCCGCAGCACCTGCCCCGTCATGAACGCACTGGCAGGCGAAGCCAGAAAGACCGCCGTCCCCACCAGGTCTTCCACTTCTCCCAGCCGCCCCTGCGGTGTGTTGGAGAATCCCCATTCCTGCATGTGCGGCTGCGACCACAGTTTGCGGGTCAGGTCGGTGAGGATGAAACCCGGTGCAATGGAATTCACCCGCACCCCGTGCCGGCCCCACTCAATCGCCATGCCCCGCGTCATACCGACAACGCCGAATTTACTCATGGCGTAGGGCGTCACATCGGTCAGTGGAGACCACGTATTCAACGAGTCGATGTTGATCTGCGAGCCGCTGCCCTGGGCAATCATCTGCCGCCCCACCTGCTGCGCCACCAGAAAGGCACCCCGCAGGTTGATGTTCAGAATAAAATCGAACTGTTCCTCGGTGAAATCCTCCACCGGCTGCCGCTGGTTCACACCCGCCACATTCAGCAGCGTGTCGATCCGCCCGAACTGCTCGACAACGGTCTCCACCAGAGATTTCACCTGGGCACCCTCGGCGACATCGCACACGACGGGCACAACCGGCTTCTCGCCCGTGGAAATTTCTTTCGCCGTGGCTTCCAGCACATCCGCATCGCGGCCGGTAATCACCACCTGGGCCCCGCGGGCGGCAAAGCCTTCGGCCAGGCCTTTCCCGATACCCCGGCTGCCACCGGAAACCAGCACGATCTGACCGGCCACATCAAACAGCGGATCACTCATCAGTGAAAGTCTTTCTGCACAGGATGGGTAAACAGGGTGTTTCGGGGCTGTGGCCAGCCGATATATATCGGTTACCGGCAGCGGGCCTCACCGGCAGGATCTCCGTATGCCAGCCAGGCCGCGGTTTGTGAATTCGGAATCCCGGTCACGAATTCCCGCGGGCGCGGAATGGCCGGGGACGACCGATCCGGGAAAACCGATACATATCGGTCGCTGCAGCAACTGCCCGCGGGGCCACTCCCGCAGCCTAACCCGGCGGTCTGCCGCTGGCCACCATCTGCGGCAGATTCCTCAGATACGGTATGCCGGGGGAAACCGAATATGCAGCAGCGGCTGCCTGCCACCGGAGATTCCTGGCCGACCCGCGGCCCATCCGTCGGATTGCCGCCACGGCGGCCTGTCGAGTATGTTCGCCTTCCGCGGGCGTTGTTATTCACTACAGGTGGAGAACACTGGAACCCGTCCCGCGCGGGCAGTTGGTTGCCTGTCGGCTGGTGCGGTCTGTTGTGCGAAATTCTTTGAGCCCTTTTTCGATTGTGCGGAGCCATCGTGGATCAACAGCAGCTGCGGGAACTTCTGGAACTGGTGGCCAGTGGCGGGGCGGATGTGGAGCACGCGCTCTCCCGCCTGAGTGACGCGGGACCAGTCACAATGGCGACCAG
>JAGQPV010000788.1 GCA_020426545.1 Planctomycetaceae bacterium | reverse complement strand
CAGCAGATCGGGGGAACCAGGCCGCCGAATCCCTGCAGCAGGCGGCAGCCGCCGCCCGCACCGCGGGGGCGACCGGATCGAACGATCAGACACCGGTCCCGGCCGACCTCGGACAGCGAATCGCCGAAGCGGTCCGACAGCTGGCAGCTGCCAGACAGCAGCTGGCGGAGCAGCCGGGGAACAGCGGTCAGGCCGCGGGAGATTCCGCACAGCAGCAGGGCCAGCCCGGCCAGCAGCAGGCGCAGGCGGGTGGCAGCTCTCAACCGGGGGCATCTCCGGCCGGCCAGAGCGGTTCCTCCGGCCAGCCCGGCGGCGGGCAGTCGGCAGGAAGTTCGCCGAGCGGCAGTCAGCCGGGTGGGAGTTCTCAGGGTGGTTCGCCAGCTGGGCCGAGTCCCGCGGAAGCCCTCAACCGCACCGCCCGTGCTCTGAACCGTGCCGCCGGGCAGGTGCAGGGACGTGCTGGGCAAAGTGATGCCGAAAACCTTGCTGAAGCAGGTTCGGGAGAACCCGGTGAAGGAGATTCCACCGGCCAGGGAGCCCGCACTGCCTTCGACCCCGCCCGGCTGGAAGCCGAACTGCGGCCGCAGCAGGCCCGGCAGTGGGGCGAACTTCCAGGAACATTGAAGACAGAAATTCTGCAGGGCAGCCGTAACGTGCCACGTGGCGATTACGCCCGGCTGATCCGCCTCTATTTCGAAGAAGTGGCCCGCTCCCGGCAGGAGAATCGGGATTCCTCCAGACAGGGCCAGCCATGACCATCTCCCTTATGCTTCCGGCCGTCTCTTCCCCCTCCGCCGCGGGTGGCAGGCGGCCCGCATCCGGTTCTCTGCCGGTTCTGGCGGTGGGCCTGCTGCTGCAGTTTCCGCTGGCTCTGGCGGCGCAGGAAGAACAGCGGGGCATTCCCGAGCCCACAGCCCGCGACAAACAGGTCGACCGGGCGGTGGTGGGGGCGCTGAAGTACCTCGCCAGCAATCAGCAGCCCTCCGGCGCGTGGCTGCTCCAGCAGAATGGCGAATCAACGGCCGCAACCAGCCTGGCCATCATGTCCTTCATGGCGGCCGGCCATGTGCCGGGGGAAGGCCCCTACGGCAGCCGGATTGACCGGGGCATCCGGTGGGTCATCGATCACCAGCAGCGAAACGGGATGATTGTTCACAATCAGTCCCACGGGCCGATGTACTCCCACGGAATCAGCACGCTGATGCTGGCCGAAGTCGCCGGCATGGTCCAAGGTCAGCTGGGCCGCGATGTCCGCCTCGCGCTTGAACGGGGAATTGAAGTCATTCTGAAAGCCCAGAATGTTTCCAAATCCAAAAAACACGCGGGCGGGTGGCGGTACCATTCCACCAGTGCCGACAGCGACCTGAGTGTCACCGGCTGGCAGCTGCTCGCGCTGCGTGCCGCCCGGAATATCGGCTGCGATGTACCGGCTGAAAACATCGATCAGGCAGTGGAGTACGTGAACAACTGCGTCGGAGAGACGCCCGGCTTCGGGTATCAGCCGGGAAGTTCTTCCACGCCCACGCTGTCGGGGGTGGGCATCCTGGCTCTGGAAGTCTGCGGAGAACATCATTCCCCGGCCGTCCTGCGGGCCGCTGGAGAGCTGGTTCGCCGTCCGCTGAAATACGACAACCGGTTCTATTTCTACGGGGCCTACTACTGCACGGTGGGCATGTTCAAAGTGGGGGGAGACCAGTGGAATGCCGTCCGTCCCCAGCTGATCGACGAACTGCTGGAGCACCAGGAGAGCGACCACAGCTGGATCGCCCGCTACGGCAACGAAAAGGGCGCGGGCCGGATTTACTGCACCGCCATGGCCGTGCTGGCACTGACGGTCGAGTACCGTTACCTGCCGATTTACCAGCGGTAGCGGAACCCCTCAGCGGCACTGCCGGCACCGGCGAAACCTTCGGTGGAACGGGTGGCTTGATTTCCGTTGCCGGATGGCTGAAGATTCCATTTGAAATAGTCTATCCAGCGGCGTAAGCGTCGAGCAGGGCAGGCAGTCGGCTGTCGTGGCGCTGTGCTGCCCCGGTCTCCGCTGGTACGCTGTAAAGTAAGAACGTCAGGAAACTTACGGTCATGTCGATCGCACAGGTTGAGCAGCTCAAGCGGGAATGGACCGACAAATACGTCGTGGTGGCTGCTGGAATTCCGGAGCTGCGTCGCTTCGCCAGCCGCACCGGCCAGGTCAAGACGGTCAATATGAATGGCCGGGCTCTGGTGCAGTTCGACTCGTCGGAAGACATCGCCTGGTACGATATTGACCTGTCCTGCCTCAAGACGGTGCCAGCCCCCGAGAAGAAAAAAGCCGCCGCCCCCGCTGCCAAAGCGGATGGCAAGCCCAAAGCCGGTGGAGCGGCCAAACCCGCCGCTGCGGCTGGTGGCAAAAAGCTGTCTCCGCTGGAGCAGGCCCGTCAGCAGGGTGCCGCCGGAGCCGCGAAGCCCGCTGCTGCGGAATCCACCGGGGGCAAGAAGCTCTCTCCGCTGGAGCAGGCCCGTCAGCAGGGTG
>JAGQPV010000787.1 GCA_020426545.1 Planctomycetaceae bacterium | reverse complement strand
CCCTGCTGAGCGGTAACGAACTGCTGTTTGTCGACTGACCCGTTCCACCGATCCGAATTCCGGCCCGCCGATATATATCGGCGGCAGGAACGGCGGGTGGCACGCCCTGACGCAGGAAGGGCGTGGTCTTCTCACCACAGGTCAGGCTGATGCCTGACGAATCGGATGCCTCAACTTCGTCGCAGGAACTCAGGACTTCTTTCCAGACAGACATTGAGACTTCATCCCGCTGATGGATATCGGCGGGAATTTTTCCGCAGGGCCGGCTGTCCCGGCCAGTTACTCACGGAATCAGCAGCAGACACAGACAGTCACGGCCCGCCTCCCCTCGGAGCGGCCCGGAATCTCATACAGTAGAGGACCATCCCCCATGTTCAACGCTCCTTCGCCCGACATCTCCCGGCGTCAGGTTCTCAGCCGCATCGGCAGCGGTTTCGGCATGCTGGGCCTGGCCGGCCTGCTGCAGAACGAGCTGCTGGCACAGACCGCCCGGGCAGCCGCCACCGCCATCGGCCCGGCGCCGCACTTCCCGGCGAAAGCCAAACGCGTCATCGTGCTGTTCATGAGTGGCGGGCCGTCGCAGGTCGATACCTTCGACCCCAAGCCCATGCTCAAGAAATACACCGGCCAGCGGCCCGAATCGGCCAACATCCGCACGGCCTCGCCCACCACCGGCCTGATGCCTTCGGAAGTGAAGTTCATTCCCTCCGGTCGCTCGGGCATTCCCGTGGCCGATACCATGCCGAAGATCGCCAGTCACATCGACGACATGGCCATCATCCGGTCGATGCACACCGACTTCCCCAACCATGCACCCGCCCTGTGCATGATGAATCTCGGCACGCTGACACCCACCCGGCCCAGCATGGGTTCCTGGACCACCTACGGCCTGGGTTCGGAGAACCAGAACCTGCCGGGCTTTGTGGTGCTGTGCCCCGGCAAACCCGTGGTGGGCCCCAAGCTGTGGGGCAGTGCGTTCCTTCCAGGAAGGTTCCAGGGCACGCACATCAACAACACGAAACCGCAGCCGGAAACCATGCTGCCCAACCTGAAGAACGATGTGCTCTCCACCGACGAGCAGCGGCAGCAGCTCGATCTGATCAACCGGCTCAACCGCCAGCACCTGGCCACGCACCCCGGCGACGATGCGCTCGAAACCCGCATCCGCTCGCTGGAACTGGCTTACCGCATGCAGATGGAGGCACTCGACACCTTCGACATCGCCCACGAACCCGAAGCCGTGCGGGAAGCCTACGGTAAGAGCAACTTCTCGCAGGCCTGCCTGATGGCCCGCCGTCTGAGCGAGAAGGGCGTCCGCTTCGTGCAGGTGTATTACGGCGACCGCCAGCCGTGGGATACCCACGGCAATCACAACGCCAGCAACGCCCGGCTGTGCAAAGATATCGACCAGCCGATTGCCGCTCTGCTGACCGACCTCAAGCAGCGGGGCCTGTTTGAAGAGACGCTGGTCGTGTGGGGCGGTGAGTTCGGCCGCACACCCACCACGCAAAGTGGCGACGGCCGCGACCACAACCCGTTCGGTTTCACCATGTGGATGGCGGGCGGCGGCATCAAAGGCGGCACCGTGTATGGCGCGACCGACGAATTCGGCTTCCGCGCCATCGAAAACAAGGTCCACGTGCACGACCTGCACGCCACCATGCTGCACCTGCTGGGTCTCAATCACGAGCAGCTGACCTACCACTACTCGGGCCGCAACTTCCGGCTGACGGATGTCTCCGGCCGCGTGGTGCAGGAAATCATCGCGTGAGCCCGGAGTGCGGCGCACAACCACAGCAGTCCAGGTTCCGTACCTGGCTGCTGTGGCGAATTGTGCAGCCACTGGCAGTCATGGGAGTGTTTGCCTGGATTACCTGGGGCATCCCGTATGAAGCCACGCAGTTCTGGCTGCTGTGGATTCTGTTCCCGCTGCACCTGCTGGGGATCCGGCAACTCGGCCGCTCTCACGTGCTCGATACCGGCTCGTTCGTCTTCCTGATGGGAACGATCGCGGCGGTCGCTGCGATGAGCGAACCACTGGAGCACGAACTCGAACTGCAGGCATTATTCGGCGGAGCTGCGTACATCCTGTATGCGCTGTGCAGCTACGCCGGGCTGCACAAAAGCTCTCCGCCGCTTCAGGCTACGGGCACTCGCCCGGCTTCCCTGGCGGATCAATAGCCGCTGGCCTCGCTGGTGCCGGTACGGCCGACCGGGTGCCTGCATAAGGACAACACCCACCCACTGCACGCACGGCTCCATATATACAAACATCCCGAAGGATACACTCGTTTCGAGCGAGTGTACTCTCATCGCGTAATCTCGTTCGGATGCAGACAAACAGGCTCTCCGTGGAAGCCAGATCGTGGTATGCTCTGTGAACATATCAGACACTTCCCACGCATTAGCTTGTTTTCCTGCATCCGGAGTCCTGCCGTGATCAAGGCCACTCCCCGCCACCGGAATCGGCTGGCATTCACCCTGATTGAACTGCTGGTGGTGATCGCCATCATCG
>JAGQPV010000786.1 GCA_020426545.1 Planctomycetaceae bacterium | reverse complement strand
AGGCCCGCTCCATTTCCAGGAGAATGTCTCCCGCAATCAACGGGGGAAAGGCGAACAGAATCATCACCCCCACAACCAGGATGTACCATGAATACAGCGGGATCAGATTGATCCGCATTCCCGGCGGGCGGCACTTGAGAATGCCGACAATAATTTCCACAGCGGCTGCAATGGAGGCAATTTCGATGAAGGTCAGCCCCAGCAGCCAGATGTCGGCACCCACACCGGGCTGGTAACGGGTCGTCAGCGGGGGATACATAAACCACCCGCCCTGGGGAGCTGCTCCGAAGAAAATGGAGCCGCAGACAAAAACACCACCGATCAGATAGCACCAGAATCCATAGGCCGAGAGCCTGGGAAAGGGCAGATCGCGGGCTCCCAGCATCTGCGGCAGGATATAAATAGTAAATGCTTCGAACACCGGCACCGCAAACAGAAACATCATCACCGAGCCATGCAGGGTGAAGACCTGGTTGTAAGTGTCGGCGGAGAGGAATGTGTTATCGGGAAAGGCGAGCTGAATTCGCATCAGCAGGGCCAGCACACCGCCGAACAGAAAAAAGGCGAAGGCGGTGACGGTGTACCAGATGCCGACTTCCGTGTTATTAACGGCGGACCAGTAACGCCAGGATTTCGGGGTGGCCCAGACTTCAAGCAGCCTCTGTTCCTGAGCGCGCTGCACCTCCAGAGGAGGAGCTTCCGACAGGGGCTGGACATCCTCGGGACGGTTCTCGAATGTTTCGGCTTCGTCGCTCATTGAAGTCCGTCCAGCCAGGCGGCGATGGCATTCAGGTCGTCGGTCGGCAGTATGCTGAAGGACGGCATGTGCGATCCCGGTTTGATCGCTTCGGCCCGTGAGATCCAGCGGAGGAAAGTCTCCGGTTCATTGGGCAGAATTCCCGCAGCCAGACTCAATCGACTGCCGACGTGCGTCAGGTCCGGTCCGATGAGGCCACCGGCGGCCGACCCCCTTACGGTGTGGCAGGCCCCGCACCCGTGGGTGAGAAACAGTTCTTCTCCCCGGGCAGCTGCCGGTTCGGTCGATTTCGAGGCAGCAAGGGCCTGCCGTTCGGCCCAGCGGTTGTAGTCTTCGGGTTCATGCACGACCGCGTACAGGCACATCAGTGCGTGCGAAGCTCCGCAGTATTCGGCGCACTGACCGCGATAGCGCCCGGCTCGTGCAGCGGAGAAGCGCAAGGTATTCGTGCGGCCGGGGATCATGTCGACCTTGCCGCCCAGGGAAGGAATCCAGAACGAGTGAATCACATCCGCCGAGTGCAGCTCAAACTGCACAGGCTGGCCGACCGGCAGATGGATTTCATTGGCCAGGTCGAACGGCTCGCCATCGGGGGGGAAGTACCGCACCCGCCACCACCATTGCTCTCCAATCACGGCGATTCTGAGGGAGCCCTCGGGGGCGGGCTGCAGCAGCCCTGGCAGCATGGCCAGGCCATAGATCAGCAGCGCGGTCAGCACCACGGTGGGGAAGATGACTCCCCCGCCGATCACCAGAATGGCCGCTCGACGCCGCTCCATGGGAGGCGTGGCCCGCAGGCAGTAGCTGCCGAGGGCAACAACAGCCAGCCAGATCAGCACTGCTCCGCCGGTCATCCAGTAGAACAGTTCGGCGATCCGGTCTGATCCGGTGCCCGCCGGGTACAGAGCCGACTGCACTCCGTCGCATCCGGCCAGCAGAAACATGGCTCCCCAGAAGGCATGTCGCATGCATCGACGGCCGAACCCTCGACGGATGCCCGACGGATGCTGGAGAAAGTTGTCAGCTGTTCGAGGCATAACCGAGGTTCGCAGTCAGTTGAATCCGTTCCGCAAGAACGCCATCGGTTGAAGGACCCCACCGTCAGGCGGGAGTGGACGGTCGGGCGATGGTCCGGTCGGGCGGGCCGGCACGGCTGCATGGTCCCGCAATCGGACCGGGACGGATATGGGGGAGAAGTCGCAAGGTGTTGTCGGGGCTGGCCCGGTGCTTGAAGTGGGCGGAATGGCACGCGGCGGGGGAGGTGAAAGGAAACCTGGGATGAGGATACGGGATCCTGATTCTCCGCTCTCTCATGTTAGAAATCGCGGGTCACTCTGCCCCGGTACAGGATTGCATCCCTGGGGGCGGCGCCGACTTTCCCCGGTGTGAATGGCGACAGGTCAAGGCGAGAATCGGCGTCAGGCTGGCTCCGACAGCAGATTGTTTCAGTCGGGGGCTTCCTCTCAGACAGAGTACCGTCCGGCCGACTCCGCGAGTCGAGGCGATTTCCACCGGCGCACAAAGGGGGCCGACATGACAATGGTTTTTGAGCGGGTTCAGACGCCCGGGATCGCACAGCTTTCGTATCTGATCGGGGACGACAGCAGCGGGACCGCCGCTGTGATTGATCCGCGGCCAGGGGCTGAGATTTATCTGGAGCTGGCCCGGCAGCACAGTGTGTCCATCACCCACGTGTTTGAAACACACATTCATGCCGACTTTATGAGCGGTGCGAGAGAACTGGTCGACCGTCTGGAGAAC
>JAGQPV010000785.1 GCA_020426545.1 Planctomycetaceae bacterium | reverse complement strand
GCCATGTTTGAACTGAAGACCCTGCGGCGGGTGGCCGGCCAGGCACCGCTGTCGTGCCTGCTGGCGGTGGCGATGATTTACCCGCTGGCGCTGCTGCTGTACCTCACCAAGGTGCGGCTGCCCCCGGATGATGCGGCCTGGCTAATTACGCCGGTGTTCATTCTCACGATTTATCCCGGGCGGCTGATGGCGGGCTGGGCGTGGGCGCGGTCGGAACGGAAAAGCAGGCCAGCCTGGTGGGGCTTCCGCTGGCTGAGCCGCCTGCTGATGCTGCCGCTTGTGGGATTATTCGTCTTCCTGCTGTTCTTCACGCAGTTCATTGGCGAACATGGGCGGGGCGTGCTGTTCGAGCATCATGCGTTTCTGCTGCCGGTCCCGTTTTGAAAAGCGCCAGCGAATGCGAATTGTCAGTGAAGGTGTGATTTGCCGCGACCCGTCGCGTAATGTGTACATGCCGGTGATTGCCGAACTGTCGGATGGACGGCTGATTGCCGCGCAGCACACGGGCAGCGCGCTGGCTGCTCCCGATAACCGTCTGGAAGTGCTGTTTTCCAGCGATCAGGGAGCCAGCTGGACGGACCCGGTCTGCATGCACAGCCAGGCTGGTCACGAGGACCGTGCCGCGGCTTCCGGCGAGTGGGCATATCGCGCGCCGGACCTGCAACTGGCCGATGATGGCACCCTGCTGATGCAGGCCACGCGGTTCGAGAACACCAGCCAGCCCCTGTTTGACCCCGACAGCGAAGCTCTGCAGCGGGCCGAGATGCTGCTGTACCGCTCGGCCGATTCTGGAGAGACCTGGCAGCCTCCCGAAGTGGTGCCCGTCGATCTGCCGCCGGAAAAATACACCTGGAACTCCACCGGCCGGCTGGAACTGCTGTCGCCTGAACGCTGGCTGTACCACTTTGAAACCTGGAAACCCGCCGGCTGGGCTGGCCCGCCCGACCAGAAGGCGGGCATGGTGGTTTCGACCGATCGCGGGCACACGTGGACCGGGCCGTTTATTCTGGCCGATGACACGACAGGCGAAAAACTCTACTGGGACCGCATGAACTGCCGGCTGACCGACGGCCGGCTGTACGGCATGTGCTGGACGCACCACTACGGCACCTCGGCCGATTTTCCGGTGCACTGGTCTGTTTCGGACGATGAAGGCCACACGTGGAGCGAACCGCGGCCCACAAACATCAGCGGTCAGGTCTGCTCGCCGATTACGTTGCCCGATGGAGGGGTGGCTGCGATCTACAACGACCGCACCTCCAGCACGCAGGGCATTCGCCTGGCCCGCTCGACCGACCTGGAGACCTTCGACATCGACAATCAGCTGACGCTGTTCTCCGCGGGAGAGGAAGCATCGCTCGGGACGACCGATCATGAGAATTTCCTGGCCGAGCACCTGCTGATTGCCTTTGGCCGGCCGGAAGGGCACCTCGCAGCCGATGGGACCCTGCTGACGTACTTCTGGTGTACGACCGGCGGGGTAACGCACACCCGCTGGGCGCGGGTTCGCCCGTAGGGCGGGCTTCAGGCCATGCAGGCATCGGTGGACTGAGCTTCCCGTCGCCGGGGGAATGGACTATTCTCCCGCCCGCTGGCACGGGATAAATCGTCCAGCCTCGTCCTCCTCTCTTCCGCTTCTTTCCTGTCTCCACCATTTCCCGTATCGGCGGGTTTGTGCCGCACCATGAGAAGGGTGTTCGCACCGGTGCGGTTCGTAAGAACCCGTACCGCCGGGCGACTCCCCCTGAACCGTGTGCCGGGCCAGGCCGCACCCGCTCCTGCGCTGTCTCTCCTGTTCTTTGCAGTTTGCCCGCTGGCGGCGAACCGCCGTGCACGCGGCCCTGCCGGGCTTCCGTGCCGGGTTGCGTCGTGACCGCCAAGCGTGCTGCGGGAACAGAGTTCTCAGGAGTTTGTCATGCTGCGTCTGATGTCCCGCCGGGTTCTGCTGCTCAGTGCTGTTTCCGCCACCGCTGCCGTGTACTCCGCCGGCTGCGGCACCGTGCTGCATCCCGAACGGCGGGGCCAGCCGGCCGGCGACCTCGACTGGAAAATCGTGGCACTCAACGGCCTGGGGCTGCTGCTGTTCTTTGTGCCCGGTGTGATCGCCTTCGCCGTGGACTTCAATAACGGGACGATCTACCTCCCGCCCGGTCACTACGGGGCGACAGGGAACGAGAACCGACCCACCCGCGAGACCGCGAACATCAGCCGGCCGACGGAACTGGTGGAAGTCCGTATTCCACGTGAGAAGCTCACGCGGGAGCAGATTGAAACGGTCGTATCCAGCCACACAGGCCAGCCGGTGGAACTGGCCCCCGGCCGCTTCACCACGAGCGAACTGCCCTCGATCGATGGCTTCTGGACCGCCCACGATTCCCTGGCCGGCCATTCGTGAGGGTGGGGCGGTTTTCTGCTGACGGGGCGCGGGGCATTTGTTCTACTCGGGTCAGTTGACCAACTGGCAGCAGCATCCTGTCTGACTCCCCTCGCCAGAGGGAGAGGGGCCGGGGGTGAGGGGA
>JAGQPV010000784.1 GCA_020426545.1 Planctomycetaceae bacterium | reverse complement strand
AATGTGAAGTGGTCGTCGGTGTCACCGGGGGAATCGCCGCGTACAAAACCGCCGAACTGACCAGCCAGCTGGTGCAGTCGGGCGTGCGGACGACGGTCGTGATGACACGGGCCGCCGAACAGTTCATCGGAGCCACTACCTTCGAGGCACTGACTGGGCGGGCCGTCTACCGGAATCTGTTCGACCCGGTGGATGAGTTCCAGGGAGCACACATCGGTCTGGCCCGCCGGGCCGACCTGCTGGTGATTGCGCCGGCTTCGGCCGATTTTCTGGCAAAGATGGCCAGCGGTCAGGCCGACGATCTGCTGTCGACCCTGGTACTGGCCATGATGGCCCCGGTGATGGTTGCCCCGGCCATGAATACCGCCATGTGGAATCATCCGGCGGTGCAGCGGAACCTGCAGCAGGTTCGCGATGACGGCGTGACAGTGATCGAACCGGAATCCGGCTGGCTCAGCTGTGGGCAGGTGGGAGCCGGACGCATGGCTGCTCCGGCGGTGATCCTGGAACGAATCCGGCAGCAGCTGGAATCGGCGGATAACTCAACAGCAGCAGAGTGAACCGGGCGTGGCAGTCGCGCGAAACCCGCGGAAAGTCCGCCCGCTCCGGCCGGCTGGTCTGCACCCGCAGGCAGCCCCGGCAGAGCCCGGAAACAATGGAGCGGCAGCCGAAACAGGAACTGCCACCCACCCATAGATCGCTGTCTCCCACGACGGCAGTGAAAGACATTCTCCATGCGAATTCTGATGACAGCCGGCCCCACGCGGGAATATCTGGACGACGTTCGCTATCTGTCGAACGCCAGCAGTGGCCGCATGGGCTATGCACTGGCAGCGGCCGCACGGCAGGCCGGGCACGAGGTCGAACTGGTCAGCGGCCCGGTGGAGTTGCCCGTTCCGGAAGGCTGCCGGCGACACAATGTCGAAACCACGGCCGAGATGCGGGACGCCTGCATGGCCCTGTTTCCGGAATGCGACGGAGTGATCGCCGCCGCTGCCGTGTGCGACTACCGGCCCCGTCGACGCATCACCGGGAAGATTGCCAAAACGGGCGATCCCATTGCGATCGAAATGATCGAGACGGACGACGTGCTGGCCGAACTGGGCGCCGGCAAGCAGCACCGCTGGGTGATTGGTTTCGCGCTGGAAGCCACCAGTGCGCGGGAGAATGCTCTGCAGAAGCTGCGGGCGAAGAACTGCGACTTCATCGTACTCAATGCGCCATCGGCCATTGGTTCGGATGATAACAGCGTCGAACTGCTCGATGGTTCCGGCTCGGTCGTGACGGAGTGGTCGGGCAGCAAGGTGGATGTCGCCCGCGAACTGATTTCCTGGGCCGGCACGCAGTTCGGCTGATCCAGCCCCCGCGACTGCCGGAGAACCGGTGTGCCCCGGAGTCAGTTTCTGGAGTCTGTCTCCGAAGTGTGCTTCCGGTAACAGGCTCCCGCTGTCTGTTCCCGGCGATGCTGCCGGCAACGGGAGGTTCCGCTGCCAGCAGGTGCCGGTTGACGTCAGTCTCCGCGGCCCAGCATGCGGCCCAGCTTCGAGGTGACGCGCACCGCCTGGTATTTGAGCTGATCCGCGAGGGCGGAACGTCCCCAGCCACCGGGTTTCAGTCCCATCCGCCGCAGGCGATGATTGCACTGGTAGACCATCCGCCGCCGTTCCAGATCCGGCGTGCGGAAAGTGATGCTGAATGAAACCGAAACCTCCGGGCCGTTCTCCACATAATGGGGGAAGGTCACCGGGAAGTGCAGCCCCTGGCCGGACTGCAGATTGAACTCCCAGCCGTGGTCGCGGAATTCCTCGCGGAACTCCAGATTGCGTGTTTTCTCGCTGTAGAACCGTTCAAAGTCCCGGTCGGACAGAACGCGGGAATCGCTTCCGTCGAACATGTGGACCTTCTTCGAACCGCGAATCTGCAGCAGGAAGTTGTGCTCCGGATCGATGTGGTACGGAGTGACCGAGCCGGGCGAAGTCAGGAAGATATAAGCCTGCGGCTGCCGCATCCCCGGTGTGATCTGCTCGGTCAGCGGGCGAATCTGCCTCAGGCATGCATCCAGCAGTTCCGCGTAGGCCGGATCGTGGTGCACCCATTTGATGACCATCCACGACTCGCATTCCTCGATCCGCCGTACGGTTTCCTCCACCGACAGGCCATTCGCGGGAGTAAGCGACTGATCGACCGTCAGCGGCAGCTTGCCCGCATTGTATTCGATATGGTTTTCCGGCAGCTGTCCGGCCAGTTCCAGCAGTCGGGGCAGTTCGAACAGAGGATTGTCGCACAGGGAATGAGAAATCCGGAACGGGCGGCGACTGAAGGACTGGCCGAACTCGCCCGCATCGAACTGCAGCGGATCCAGACGGGACATAATCTGAGTGTCCGCAAAGGACGGGTCGATCAGCGTGCCTGTATTCATCTGCTCTCTCCACAAAGGCCCAGGACGACCGCAGGGCCGGGCTGGCCGACTTCAGAAACTGTCCGGAAACCTCGTATCACCCCGACCTCATGTGGCAGCCCTGAAATACA
>JAGQPV010000783.1 GCA_020426545.1 Planctomycetaceae bacterium | reverse complement strand
TCCCAGGTGATCGGCTCGATGTAGGTCCGGTCGGCCGTGTCGGGATCGGTCATGATCGTGGCCGGGTTGGAATTGACCAGCACGACCTCGTATCCGTCTTCCCGCAGGGCCTTGCACGCCTGAGTTCCCGAATAATCGAACTCACAGGCCTGACCGATCACGATGGGGCCAGAACCGATGATCAGAATTTTGTGGATGTCGTCGCGTCTCGGCACGGTGGGACACTCTCTGCAGTTATCAGACCAGGCGGATGATCAGACGGGGCGGATGAGGATTCTGGAATACCTGACGGGAAGGCCAGCGGGAGAAGTCCGGCCTGCCCGTTGACTGCTGGCTTCCCGGCGAACAGGGCTGCTGCCCGGGCAGGTGGCAACCAGACCGCGCGACAGTCGAAAGGCGCAAAAACCGGCCAGACCTGCAGCGCCGTTCAGGAGGAATGGTGCTGCAACCGGATCGTCTGTCTATCTCTCGGCAGAGATTTCGCGACGAACCGCCCCCGCGACGTCGCGAAGCGCAAATTTCCACAACGGTATCAGCACCGGTCAGAAATTCAAGGTTCGCAGAAATCTGCCTGCGGTCGAATGCGTTATTGCCGGCTGTTTAATGCTGAAAGACAAACTCTCTGGAATTCATCAGGGCCCAGGCCAGGTCTTCCAGCCCCCGCTGGCGGTTTTCCGCCTGGGCAAGGTAGCTGGTGGCGAATTTCATCTCAGCCGGCAGTGGCGGGCGGGAGAACGCGGCAAAATACAGCTCGGTAATGATTTCCGCATCGGCCGGGGTGCGCCGACTGCCGGCCGCGGGCTGGCGGCGGGTATAGGCCGTGGGCAGGTCGTACCGGGTGCTGAGGTACACACCGACTTCCTCCAGAGCCTCTTTGCTCAGTTCTGAATCGTAGACGAGGACTTCGCTGATCTCGCCCTGCCAGATTTGTGAGGAGGGAGGGATATCTTCCCGGCTGCCGATGGTAAAGCCGGGCAGTCCTCCATCCAGCCCGATTCCTCCTGGCTGTGTGGCCACCATGCCTGTACCGTTCAGCAGGACACGCAGCCGGCTGCCGGTGCCCGCGGACAGGTACGTGGCCAGAAACGGCTGCTTCAGCCGGTTCATCTCCTCGCGCAGAATCGTGGTATTGCCCGCGGCATGGAGGCCGTCGGAGTAGACGTAACAGTGCCCTCCCACGCGAACAAACTGGGACGTGAAGACGGAGGAACCTGCCTGGCGGCCCCGCCGGAAGGTGAACAGTGCTCCGCCGGTTTCGTTTGTCATCTGCCCTACGACCACCACGGTGCGGGGCGAGCCGGCCGGTAACAGGCTGGCTTCCGTGTTGTGCAGAAAATCGTTAGTGCCATCGAACCGAAGGGCCGGCAGACCGCCCGTGGCCCGGGCGATGTACTGCGGCCGCAGGTCTTCCAGTGGCTGGCTGCAGTGCGGGCCCTGTGACACCTGGTTTTCCCAGCGAATCACGGGTTCCTGATCGGTGGCGGGCGTTCCCGAGGGGCCGGTGACTCCCATATCGGCCCGGAACCAGGCAACCAGACCAGCGGACGGTGGTTCACCCGCAGCGGCCAGGCGGGCGGGGAGGGGGCTGAGCAGCTGCTGCAGCCGGCTGCGGGAGTCGCGCAGTCGGGCGGGAATCAGCGAGCCGTTGATCAGCTGCAGAGTCTGCGCCAGTTTCGGGTCGTCGTTGCGTTCGCATTCGCACACCGTATTGCGGGCCGGCTGGCCGAACACCCGCAGAAAATCGTTGCCGAAGTCCGGGCCGGGCAGGGCAGTGGCAGCGGTTCCCGGAGGCAGGCCCCGGAAGTCTTCCGGCACACCGGTGACATGGCTGATGGCATCCAGCAGCTGTTCCGCCTTGAGCAGCCGCGCGTAAGCGTGCGAGAAATACTTCTCATCGCTTTCATTCAGCGGCCGGGTAATGCTGCTGAGTTGATAGACGGAACTGTTGAGAATGGTGCGGTACAGCTCCCGCTGATCGAACCCGCTGGCGATGAATCGGGCCGCCAGGGCATCGAGCAGATCGGGATGGGCGGGCGGGTTGTCGGCCCGGAAGTCGTCCACCGGTTCGACGATTCCGCGACCGAACAGCTGCCCCCAGATGCGGTTGACGGTCACGCGGGCGAAGAATGGATTCCCGGGAGCTGTCAGCCAGCGGGCGAACACGGCCCGGCGGTCCTGTGTCGCGGGAACATCGACTTCCCCCGTCAGCGGGAGCCATGGCCGGCTGATGCGACCGGTGGCGGGCTGAGTGACTTCGCTGCGCCGATCCAGCCAGACGGCGACTTCATCGGTGCCGGCCAGCGGCTTCTGCTGGACCTGGCTGAACACGGCGGCAATGCCGTAGTAATTGTCCTGCGACCAGCGATCGAACGGATGGTTATGGCATTTCGCGCACTGAATGCGGATTCCCAGGAACAGCTGCGAAGTCGCTTCGCCGGCGTCTTTCGCACCCGTCGAGGCGCGAAAGTAGCTGGCCGGAGGATGGGCGAATGTACTGCCGCGGGCTGTCAGCAGTTCGGTGGCGAATTCGTCG
>JAGQPV010000782.1 GCA_020426545.1 Planctomycetaceae bacterium | reverse complement strand
CTGCTTTCCGAAACAACGCATTGTTCTCGCCTGATCGTGACTATATCGAACAGGCGGGCGGGCGGGAACGTTCGCCCGGACAGCTGTCACATCCCGGCCGACCGGGTACATTAGCTGTACGGATTACTGCCGGCTGAATAATCCCGGGCTGCTGCCCGGCTGCTGAAAAGGGAAAGTCTCTCATGACCAACCGGCCACGGGTTTTCGCGCGGACTGTCGCCACTGTTCCCGCAGGTGTGCTGTGGCAGGCGGCCTGTTTCGCCCTGCTGCTGATGGCCATTCCGCTGCAGGGGCAGGAATTGCCAGCAGGTTACCGGGCGGAAGTCCCTGTGACGGCCCCTACCCGGCTGGACTATGTCTTCCCGCTGGCCAACCAGAGCCCGGCCACTACTCCCGCTGGCTGGCTGAAGGAATACGATTCAAAGAAGCAGAACTACGAGCAGTTCGTCCCCGACAGCTACGACCCGAAACGAACCTGGCCGCTGGTCCTGTTTGTTTCCGCCGGCAACCGGAGCACGGGGTTTCGGGCCTGGCAGGAAGTCTGCCAGCAGCAGGGCATTCTGTTCGCCGGGCCGCACCAGGCAGGCAACGCGACCGACATGCGGCAGCGGGTAAGAATCGTCCTTGATGTGCTGGACGACATGCGGCGGAAGTTTCGCATCGACCCCGACCGGACTTACATCTCGGGTTTTTCCGGGGGCGGGCGGATTGCCTGCCAGCTGGGGTTTTCTCTGCCGGAGCTGTTTGGCGGGGTGGTCCCGCTGTGTGCTGCCGGCGAACTGCGGGAGGAAAGCTGGCTGCGGCACCGGGCCATCGACCGATTGAGCGTGGCCCTGGTAACCGGAGAGAACGACTTCAATCGCGGCGAGGTGGAACGCTTTCGCGGGCCGCTGCTGCGGGACCTGGGAGTTCGCACCCGGATTGATGTCCAGCCGGGCCTGGGCCACGGAATGCCATCGGCCGGGGTGCTGACAGAAGTGTATCAGTGGCTGGAAGCCGGAGCGAAATCCCGCCGCGAACTGGCTGAACAGTATCCGGCCTCGCGGGCGGACAGTAAAGATGTCGCGGGCCGTCAACAGGCCGCCGCTGCGTTGCTGCGGGAAGCCCGTTCCCGGCTGGAGCAGCAGGACACGTTGTACAGCGGGCTGATGCAGCTGCAGGGAGTGATGGTGCGGTGGAATGATCTGCCGGAGGCGAAGCAGGCCAGAACGATTCTGCTGGAGTACGATGCCGACCCCAATGCCGCCTGGCGGGAAGACGATGTGGCCGAGCAGCGGCAGCACCTTGTGGCCCGGGCCAGAGCACTCGATGCCTACGCCAGCGGTCCACTGCCGGAAACCTATCAGAAACAGCGTCCGGCCATGCTGAAAGCGGCCATCGCGCTGAGGCAGCAGGTTCTGGCCGATGGCCAGGATGACAGAGCCGTCCGCGAAGCCGACGTGCGGCTGCCGGCATTGCGGAAGGAGCTGGCGGCAGCCGCGGAATAGCTGCCAGGGTGCCCGTGCAGCTGCACCGACTGGCAGCCCGTTCCTCCGGAGGTCATTCCGCTGGTTCTTCTATCAGGAACATCTCGTCTTCCGTTGCCCTGACAGCCGCTGCTTTCTCGGCTTCCTGCAGCTGGCGGGCTTCCACGAACTGCTGTGCCAGGTCCACCCGCACAATGTTCTCCAGTTCGGCGGAAGGATGTTCGGGGCGCGGGCCGGAGAACAGCCCCACGAAGTTGCGGGTCAGCTGGATCGGCGTGCCGAGCACACCCCACGGGAAACCCCACCAGCCCAGCAGGCCGCAGGAGAACAGGCTGCGAATTCTGATCTTCACGCCGCACCGGCGGCAGCAGACTTCCGGCCGGCTGTTCCACGAAGTGAAATACAGCACCGACCAGATAGTGTGAAAGGTCTGCACATCCACGGGGCCATCGCCTCCACATCGGGGGCAGGCTCCCTGGTGGATTTCCCGCATCTGGCTCTGCACCACATCAGCGGGCAGCTGCTGCGCCACCTTGAGGTAGAAGCCTTCCTCCCGGCACTTCTCCTTGCAGAACCGCAGCCCCTCATCCTTCACGCCACCAAACAGAATCGTCGTTCCGCAGTAATCGCAGCTGGCCATTCCCCACGAGACTCCGGTGAATGTAAGGAAGGAAGTCATCGCCGACCGCTGGATTCGGCCGGGCTGGTCGTCACATCCGCAGAACCCCCTGGCGGTTATGCCAGTACCTCATGCAGGACCCGGCCGGAGACATCCGTCAGCCGGTAATCCCGGCCCTGAAAGCGGTAAGTCAGCTGCTCGTGGTCCATTCCCAGCAGATGCAGAATCGTGGCGTGCAGGTCGGGCACGGAAACCGGGTTCTCTACCGCATGATAACCGAATTCGTCGGTCGCGCCGTAGACGGTTCCGCCGCGAATTCCGCCACCCGCCATCCACATGCTGAACCCCAGCGCGTGGTGATCGCGGCCTTTGCCGTCTTCGGCATTGGGGGTGCGGCCAAACTCACCGCCCCAGATCACCAGCGTCGATTCCAGCAGCCCCCGCTGTTTGAGAT
>JAGQPV010000781.1 GCA_020426545.1 Planctomycetaceae bacterium | reverse complement strand
CCGCCCGTCCGCTGCCCGCCGAAACCCTGCCGACCGAACGGGCGTGCAACCGCGTTCTGGCAGAGGAAGTTGTCAGCCCGCTGGATGTCCCGCCGTTCGATCGCTCGGCCATGGACGGTTTCGCCGTGCAGGCCGCCGGCACCGAAGGGGCCGGCGACTACAACCCGCTCCGGTTTCAGGTCATCGGCGAAGCGCTGCCGGGCCGCCCGTTTGAGGGCACGCTGCAGGCAGGCCAGGCCGTCCGCATCATGACGGGTGCCCCGCTGCCCGCCGGAGCCAATGCCGTCGTACCCGCCGAGTATGCCACGGAGCAGGGCGGGCATGTCGAGCTGACCACTACGGTTTCCGAGGGGAAACATGTCGGACGCTGTGGTGAAGATGTGCGGCAGGGGGCCGTACTGCTGCCGGCGGGCCGCTGCCTCCGCCCGCAGGATACGGGACTGCTGGCGTCCACGGGCATTGGCGAAGTACAGGTCGTCCGCCAGCCACGGGTCCGCATTCTGATTACCGGCAACGAACTGGCCACGCCCGGCACCAGCCGAACCCCATGGCAGATCTACGAATCGAACTCCGTCATGCTCGCCCCGCTGGTCGAGCGGGACGGTGGCGTGCTGGAATCGCTCCGCCGCCTGCCCGACGACCGGGATGCAATTCGCCAGGCGCTGACGGAACCTGGTGCCGATGTGATCCTCGTGTCCGGCGGTTCGAGTGTTGGTCGGGAAGACCATGCCCCCGTGCTGCTGGCCGAAGAGGGCACATTGGCCATCCATGGCGTGGCCATGCGTCCTTCCAGCCCGGCCGGTCTGGGGCGGGTGGGAAGTTCGCTGGTGGTCCTGCTGCCGGGGAATCCGGTCTCCTGCCTGTGTGCGTTTGATTTCTTTGCTGGCCGCATCATTCGCCTGCTGGGTGGAAAACCTGCCGAGTGGCCTTATCGATCGCTGCCGGTGCCGCTGCGGCGTAAAATTGTTTCGGCAGTCGGCCGGCTGGATTACTGCCGTGTCCGCCTGACAGACGACGGGGCCGAGCCGCTCGCCCTGAGTGGTGCTTCCATCTTGAGTTCCACTTCGCGGGCCGATGGCTTTGTGATCGTTCCTGAATCGCTGGAAGGCTGGCCTCCCGGAGCCGAAGTGACCGTCCACCTGTATGACCTGTTCCCGACGGTACAGCCCGCCGCAGGAGGCACCCGCTGATGACGTCTGACCAGAAACCGGAGGGCAACAGCCACACCCCAGCGGGATCGGCCATTGGCAGTGACCCCGCCGACGCCAGCCGGCAGTCGCAGTTTCTCGACGTCATCACCCGGGAAGAAGCCACGTCGCGGTTTCACCGCTGGCTGAAGCTGGAGCCACTGGGCAGCGAACCGGTGTCGCTGTTCTCCGCCCTCGGCCGGGTGCTGGCGGAAGACATTGTGTCCGACGTCGATGTCTCCGGATTCGATCGCTCCAACGTCGATGGCTTTGCCGTGCGCTCGATCGATACCGCCGGGGCGATGGAGGAAGATCCGCGGGTGCTGGTGCTGAACGGGGAAATGCTCTCGCCCGGTATCGAGCCGCAGCAGTCTGTCCTGCCGGGAACCGCCACGGCCATTGCCACCGGCGCCATGCTGCCACGCGGTGCCGATGCGGTGGTGATGATCGAACACACCGACCGCGTTCCGCCCGCCACCGGATCGCCTGCTGATGCATCCCCTGCGGAAATCGAAATCACGCGGGCCGTGGCTCCCGGAGACAACCTGACTTTCGCCGGGACCGACATCGCCCTGGGCGAAACCGTGCTGCGGCAGGGGCAGCTGATCACCTCCCGCGAAATCGGCGTGCTGGCTGCCATCGGGCGGGAATCCGTCAATGTCTGGCGGAAACCGACCGTGGCCATCATCTCCACCGGGAATGAGATTGTTCCTCCCGGTGCTCCCCGGCCGCCGGGCCGGGTGTATGACTCCAACCTGCCGATTCTCGCTGCCACCGTGGCCGAACTGGGCGGAGAACCCGTCCCGCTGGGTGTGGTGGACGACGACGAACCCCGCCTGCGGGAGATGCTGCAGCGGGCGATGGACTGCGACGTGGTGCTGATGTCGGGCGGAACGTCAAAAGGAGCGGGCGACCTCTCCAGCCGGGTCGTCAGTGAGCTGACAGATCCCGGTGTGGTGGCACATGGCGTGGCGCTCAAACCGGGTAAGCCCGTCTGCCTGGCGGTCACCGGTGGCAAGCCGGTGGTGATTCTGCCGGGCTTTCCCACGTCGGCCATATTCACGTTTCATGAGTTTGTTGCCCCCGTCATCCGGATGCTGGGCGGGCACCGGGCCGATGAACGGGAAACGGTGATGGCCACCTTGCCGATGCGGATCAACTCCGACCGAGGCCGTACCGAGTATCTGCTGGTCGGGCTGGTACATGCCGGGGAAGGGCTGGCGGCCTACCCGATGGGCAAGGGTTCCGGTTCTGTCACCACGTGGAGCGGGGCCGATGGGTTTGTGACGATTGGCCAGCAGACGGAAATTGTGGAAGCCGGCACCCGGGTGCCGGTGCAGCTGCTCAGCCGCCAGCTGGCACCGC
>JAGQPV010000780.1 GCA_020426545.1 Planctomycetaceae bacterium | reverse complement strand
GGCGGTTTCCGTGCGTGTCTCTCCGAGGCCACCGGCATTGTTGATGGCTTCCGTTTCGTAGCTGCCGGTCCGGTAAATCCGGGCCGAACCGCCCGTAGCCGTGGAGGCCCCGGCGACGAACAGGCTGCCATCCGCATTGAATTCCACATCGAAGATACGGCCAGGCATGGGCTCGTAACCGCGAATCTGATTGAAATCATCGCCGATGATCCGCTTCCGGGTGCGGAAAATCTTGTACAGCCGGGGAGTGCCATCAGCCCCGCCGGTCAGCACCTGTTCTTCGGTCGGGTGCCGTTCCACAGCGGCCAGCCCTCCCTTGAGGGCTCCCGGCGTGATGCTGGTGATGTTGTCGACAAACTGGCCGCTTTCGATGATGACCAGCTTGACCGAACGATCCCGGCTGACGGTGATGAGGTGATCGTTCTTCAGGGAGAACGTCGTCGACAGCACCCAGTCCGCGTGGGCATCAAACCGCATCAGCTGCTTGAGATCACCCGTGGAGAAGACGCGGGCCCGGTTATCGGCGCCCCCCAGAGCCAGCTGGGTGCCGTCGCCATTGAAGGACACGCCGAACAGGGTATCGTTCGAGACGGTCGCGGAGCGAAGCAGCTTGCCCGTTTCCGTATCCCACAGCTGAATTTCGCCGAACAGGGCCGGTGTGCCTCCCACAGCGGCCAGCAGTTTGCCATCGGGAGAATACTGCAGCGATTCGATTCGCTGAGACAGCCCCACCAGCCGGCTGGCCAGCCCGCTGCCATCCGCCCTGTGCACCAGCACCTCGTGAAAACCCGAGACCGCCAGAAACTGGCTGTCGGGCGAGTAATCCAGCGCGGTGATGACCGGCGGCCGCAGGTAAACCGGCGGATTCTCCGCCGTCACGGAATCGATCACGCTTTCGGGGGTGTCATCTTTGCCACCCTCGGCGATCCAGCGGGAAATCAGTGCGACCTGTTCCGGCCGCAGGGGTTCGCCATTCAGGGGCATTGCCGGGTCGTCGCCGGAGATGTATTCCAGCAGAGTGCTCTCTTCCGGTTTGCCGGCTTCAAAACCGGCGCCGCTTTCACCGCCCTGCTTCAGCCCGCTGAAGGTGGTCAGCAGCAGCTTTCCCCCCTGCTTTGCCGGCTGGTGACATCCCGAGCACCGCCGCTGCAGGATGGGCCGCACCTGCCGGTAAAAGCTGACGGGTTCCTCTGTCGCGGCCTCGGCCTGCTCGCCAGCGGCCCGGGCGGGCTGCACTTCCGGCCCGGCGAAAACCTGGCACAGCATGAGGGCAGCGATCAGCAGAGATCCCGTTCCGGAGATCCCCTTTCTCACACGACAACGCTGAAATGTCATCCCGTGTACCTTTCCTGTCCGCCTGCCTGCCGTGACCTGTACCCTGCCCGGGTGAAGGAATGCTTCGCCTCAGACGTTGACAGGGCGCACTGCGGCAGCGAATGCGCCGATCTCCATCCTACTGAACAGTACCGCAGGACGTAAAGCGTCTCATGTGGGGAGACCGGCATTCCGGCCCCCGCCGTATCAGGCTGGAGAAGCAGTGCACACCACGGAGAACAGCCGGGAAACGGTGCGGACAGCAGATGCGTCCGGCAGCGAATCACCTGCCGGACGGCAGGCTCTCCGGACGGGTACTATTTCGCCGCCTGATGGGCCAGTTCCCAGCCGGGAGCGGTCACCGGGGGTTGGGTCGAAGGCTCGACGAGGACGCCGTACAGATCGGGCCGGCGGGCCCGGATGTAGCGGCGGCCGCTGGCGGTTTCCAGCTTCGACCGTGTACACAGCGCGACGACGAAGTCGTCCTGAGGCCGGGTGCATTCGCCGATGATTTCGCCGTACGGGTCGAGCACCATCGAGTTGCCGTTCCGCACTTCGCCGTTGTCGAGGCCCACGGGGTTGGTGAAGACCGCATACACCCCGTTATCGTAGGCCCGGGCAGGCAGCCACCGCATCAGCCACCCGCGGCCCTTGGGGCCGTTCAGTTCGAGCCTGAGCGGCACGGGATCATCTTCCCGCCGTTCCCACAGCTGCGGATCGACCAGACCCCGCCCCGGCATGACCGACGGCAGACAGCCGGTGACATGCGGCATGAAAATCAGTTCGGCCCCCAGCAGAGTGGTCGCCCGCACATTCTCCACCAGGTTGTTGTCGTAGCAGATGAGAATGCCGCACTGCCAGCCGCGCAGTTCGAACACGCAGTATTCACTGCCGGAATCGATATGCGGGCTGATGAAGGCATGCAGCTTGCGGAATTTCGCCACCAGCCGGTCGCCATCCACGCAGACATACGTGTTATACAGCCGGTCTCCTTCCCGCTCGAGCAGGCCGGCCAGAATGGCTGCTCCCGTATCACGGGAGATGCTGTGCAGTTCCGCGATGCTCGGTCCGCCAGGCACGGGCTCGGCAATCGCCAGGATTTCCTCCCGGCTCAGCTTCTGCACGAAGGTGTAGGCGGGAATGCAGCATTCGTGAAAACTGACAACCTCGGCCCCCTGCGCTGCCGCCTCAGCAGCCAGTTCCCGCATGCGGCCCAGATTGTATGCCTGGTCCGCATTCCGGT
>JAGQPV010000779.1 GCA_020426545.1 Planctomycetaceae bacterium | reverse complement strand
GGACGGTAGCCGTACTCGATGGCGAACCACTCGGCGTACCGTTCGCGGGTGGCGAAGGTGGTATTCCGCTCGTCGTTCACATGGCCAATTTCGTGGATCAGTACGTTATTCAGGTAGAAATCGCGAACAGACTCTTCCGACCACCGCAGCTGCCAGTAACCGTCTTCGCGGGTCCATTCGGCACCGTACATCCGGGCTTCCACCCGCTGCGCCGGCAGGGGCGGCCGCACATAAGATTCGACCAGCGACTCTTCGATCGGATAGAGATAGATGTTCGGCCCCCACTGCATGCCATAGCAGGGAAACAGAGCCCGCTTGCGTGTCATCCGGCTGAACTGAATCACTTCAATCTGCCGGGTGAACTTGCGGGGCAGCAGTTCCAGCCGCTGTTTCACATCTTCCACGCTGACCGGATGCCGGTAGCCTTCGCCAGGCGGTTCCACCACATAACGAATCTCCTCCCGGCCTGTCGGCTCGTGCCAGATCTCCGGCGCATTGAAATCGGGGGAACCCGCGACCTGGCCGCCCCGATGGCGGTGAGCTGTCGCCGGGCGCCCATGCTGCCGCAGCCGCGGCTGCCCGTTGCGACGGTGGGCCGCACGCACACGTCCCGACGATTTATAAGATTTCCCCGAACTGGAGCGGTTCATCATCGATCTGCTTTCCGGCAGTACAGGCCAGCGTCCGAGGTGCCGGTTCCCGCATCTGCCTTTCCTCTGTTCAACCTCCCGCTGGCCGTCCCGCACCCCGTGTGGTGCATTGGCTGACGAGTGCTCCCGAAGGAGCGGAACATCCGGCCGGCTGCTGATTGCCTGTCTCCCCTGAAGGACGAGAACCGACGGAAACCGTGGAGGATTCGCCGTTCGCTGCAATCTGCAACAGTTGCCGGGTATGGAAACTGAAGCGACCCGGGCAATTCCCCGAGCGGCGTCAGGTGGTTGATCCCATGCTAGGGACCCCGGGAAAGCGGTTGCAAGCTGTACACCACAAGTGCCATGGTGCGGGGGACTTGCGAAGCGTGAGACACGCGACACGCCGGCGCCGCAGCGAATCGGGGCGACGACCGGCCTGTACAGTAGCGGGCTAAGCGGTGGCTCAGCCGCAGGTTGCGCCCTGTCACGGGCTGCGGGCGAGCTCGGCGCGTCAGACGCGGGTTGAACCGGCCTGTACATCTAAAACGCAAGCCACTTTCCAGTAATGACTTACGCCATTTCGACCTGAAGGGGTCTCCGGAACGTGGCGAATACGCAGACTGTACTGCCTGCCGGAGAAGGCGGGAAAACGGTGTTCAGTAGGTTATCCGTCGCCCTGCTGAGACGATTCCGGCGTATCGAGGCGAATCCCGCCCTCGCCGGCTGGGGCCAGCAGTTCGGCAGCGCCCAGCTTCAGCAGTTGCCCGGCCACCTGCCGGCCCAGTTCATCCGGGCTGTCGGCCGGGCCGGAAGCGGAGGTGTGAATCCGCTCGGTTCCGTCGACGCTGAGTACCACGCATTCGAGCGTCAGTTGGCCTTCAGTGAGACGGGTGACAGCGCCCAGCGGAGCATGACACCCGGCCCGCAGTTCCTGCAGCACACGCCGTTCGGCCGTGGCACCGGCCCGGTCGCCGGGCACCGACAGCTCGGCCAGCAGTTCGATGACTTCCGCATCGGTCTGCCGGCATTCCAGCCCCAGTGCGCCCTGTCCGACGGCTCCCAGCATCAGCGGAGGAACCAGAGGAATCACCTGCCGGCCTTCCAGCAGGTCCAGACGGGACAGGCCTGCCTCCGCCAGAACGAGGGCAGCACACTGCCCTTCATCGAGCTTGCGGAGCCGCGTTTCCACATTCCCGCGAATCACCGTCATCTGCAGATCGGGGCGGTGGTGCAGCAACTGAGCCTGCCGCCGCAGACTGGCAGTCCCCACGACCGCTCCTTCCGGGAGCACATCGAGCAGGTTCTCCGCGGCTGGTGATTCGTGACGCGGCCCATCGGCCTGCGCCCCGTCGGCTGTGACGGGCAAGACCAGCAGGTCCCGCACGGACGCCCGAGCCGGCACCCCCGCCAGAACGAGACCAGGTTCTTCCGCCGTCGGAAGATCTTTCAGGCTGTGCACCGCCAGATCGGCCCGATCATCGAGCACGGCCCGCTGCACCTCGCGGGTGAAGACACCCGTTCCGCCGAGGCTGGCCAGCGGTGTCTGCTGATCGCGGTCACCTTCCGTGACCACATGCACCAGTTCCACCTCAGCTCCGGGCCGGGCTGCCCGAATCAACGCGGCAATATGCTCCGCCTGCCATAGCGCCAGCGCACTGCGGCGAGTAGCAATCCTCAGTACCCGTTCAGCCATGATTGCTGCCTGTCTCCCCGGTCTGAGCATTCCCCGACTGCGATTCCAGTTGTCCGGCAGCCGCATTCTGCAGAAGGTGGCTCGTCCCGGCTGTGGCCAGCTGGGACCGCATCTGTTCGGGATTCACCCGCTGATGGGGAGGTACCAGCACCCCGCACGAGACGCAGAACTGAAACGCCTGATCGATTGTCATGTTCAGATCGAGCACTTCCCGCCGCGGCAGGCTCATGGTGTA
>JAGQPV010000077.1 GCA_020426545.1 Planctomycetaceae bacterium | reverse complement strand
CAGCAGAATCTTGACCGGCAGCTTCTCGCAGTGCAGGGTGGCCAGTTCCTGAATATCCATCTGGAACGAACCGTCGCCATCGATATCGACCACCAGAGCATCGGGCAGAGCCGCCTGAATTCCCATGGCGGCGGGCAGGCCGAAGCCCATGGTGCCCAGGCCGGAACTGCTCAGCCAGCGGCGGGGGCTGCGGAAGCGGTAATACTGGGCCGCCCACATCTGATGCTGCCCCACACCCACGCTGATGTAGGCATCGCGTTCAATCGACTGCCGGCACAGTTCCTCAATGGCGTACTGCTGGAGAATCTGATCGCCCGCATCGGCATAACTCAGCGGCCATTCCGCCTTCCAGCGGGCAATCTGCTGCTGCCACTCGGTGATCTCGGGCAGATCATCGTCGGTCAACTGGGCATTCAGCTCCCGCAGGGTAATGCCGAGGTCGGCCACGATGGGCAGGTGGGCTTCCTTGTTCTTGTGCATCTCCGACGGATCGATATCGATGTGCACGATTTTGCCGTGTTTGGCAAACTCTTCCAGCTTGCCGGTCACCCGGTCATCGAACCGCACACCGAATGCGAGCAGCAGATCCGACTGATCAACCGCGTAGTTGGAGTAAACCGTGCCGTGCATGCCGAGCATGCCCAGCGACTGTTCGTGGTCGCCGGGGAATGTGCCCAGACCCATGACGGTGGTGGTCACGGGGATGCCGGTCCGCAGGGCGAACCGTCGCACCTCTTCCGAGGCACCAGAGGAAATACAGCCACCGCCCACATACAGCACGGGCCGACGGGAACGGCGAACGGCGGCAATCACCTGCCGAATCTGTTCCGGCAGAGCCCGGCCCACTTCCGGGTGATAGCCCGGCAGGTTCATGGGCGGGTCGTAGTCAATGTCTTCGTCACCTTCTTCGATTTCCAGCACAGCCAGCTGAATATTCTTGGGGAAATCGATCAGCACCGGGCCGGGACGGCCGGTATTGGCGACATGGAAGGCTTCCTTCACATACCGGGGAATATCCCGCAGGGTGAAGGCCACGTCCTCGGGGGAACGCCAGTCCTTCGCCGTGATCATGTAATGGTGCTTGGTGATGGCCCGGCAGACTTCCACCATCGGCGTTTCCTGGAAGGCGTCGCTGCCGATAACGGCCTGCGGCACCTGTCCGGTGATAATCACCATGGGCACGCTGTCGAGTTTGGCATCGGCAATGGCCGTCACCAGATTGGTGGCACCCGGGCCGCTGGTCGCCATGCAGACGCCGACTTCACCGGTACTGCGGGCCACACCCTGGGCGGCGAATCCACCACCCTGCTCGTGGCGGGGGAGAATCGTGCGGATGACATCCCGGTGCTTGCGAAGTGCCTGATGCAGCGGCATGCTGGCTCCGCCGGGATAGGCAAACAGCTGCCGGACGCCCTGATGCTCCAGAGCCTTTACCAGAATGTCCGCTCCGTTGATCGTGCGGGTTGTTGTCTGCTGTTTTTCCGCAGTCGCCACGGATGCACCTCTTCAGATTCTGTTAACGCCGTCTGTCATCAATCGCCGCTGTCTGTCGCCCGCGAAGCAGCCAGTGCCCGCAACCCGGGCGCAGCAGTTCAACAGAGGCAGCACAAAGCACCTGTCCGGAATCTCAGGCAGAACCTTCACCTGGCAGTGAACAGATTCTCCCCGCCACCTCTCAACCAGTCGAGGCTGCAACAGTTTTTCGGACAGGCTCTAAGAATAATAGACCGTTACCCCGATTGCGAGACTGCCGTTCGTCCACCAGCGGGAAATGCCGCAGGACAGGTCCTTCAGGCGGCACATTCGTCGGTGTCGGGGAAATCCGACAGCCACCCCGCAGGGAATCCCCCGCTCCGGCCGCTGCTCCGACTGGCCAGTCGTTCCGCCACCAGCTGGCGCGACCTGCCATTTCCCCCACGAAACCGGCTGTCTGAAAGGGTATGCCCGCCGGAAGACCGCCCGCAGAAGTCCTGACTCCCTTCGGACACGGTCCGTCCTCCGGGGTTCACCCCCGATCCATGCGGCAGTTCTCGCTTCATCTGCTCATCGACACCGGATTCACAATACGAAGAACAGGCAAACAGGATGGATTCCGCCTCGTGCAGCGGTGGTGGAAGCTGTGAGGTGGAGGAAAATGTCGGTAAAAATCCCAGGTTCCATCGGTCGATAACTCAAACAGGTTCAACCAGGCTGCCACCGGCTGCCGATACTGAACAACAGATACAAGGCCTTCACTACCCGACATCTTGCCCTGAGACGGGCACTCTGGTGATCTCCGCAATGTGCATCTTCTTTACCAATGCCGCTCGCCGCCCGCATACTGTGCCCTCCGGGCGCGGTTGCGAGCCGTTCTGGCAGCACATTGCCCGCTGTCGTGAACTGATCATGGTTCACGAACTTCTGCCTCCGCCAGTCGCCTGAAGCAGTCCGCCCTGCGGATTTCCTCCCGCTGCCGAGTTCTGTTCCACCTGATTTTCAGGGACAGAAGAACTTCGGCAGCTGGCCAGCGGTTCCGGGATTCTGCCCGCAACCCGGCTGAAGGAAGTCTGCTCTGCTTTCATGTTCGCGGACCTGGCCCGAAGCCCCTCTTCCCGCGCTGAAACTGCGAGACGCTGTCGTCCTGCCCGCAATGCGGCAGCGACAGGTTTCCGCTGTCCGCTCCGGTTCCGCCGGATGACAGCCGCAGGCAGCCTGACGGGAAGTTGATACGGCCATGCTCCGCCCGGCGACCGATGTTTTTCACATCCCGGCAGGAGAGATCAGCATGACTCCAGACATCGAACTGCTCGCAATCCTTGGTGTGGCCCTGACTTGTGGCGGCGTGTTCTACGCAGTGGTGGCCCGCTGCCTGCTGCTTCGCTGAGCGGCGGGGGCGACCGGAATCGCCTGCATGGAATCGGCGGCTGCCCGTGGACAACCCTTCTGCCTTCCGGCTCTTCGGCCCGATATGGCAGAATGTGGAAACTCGACGGCGGCCGGCCGGGTATCAGGACCATCCCCGATACCCGAACGAGCCAGATTCTGCAGGAAACCGGATTGCCCATGATTGCTCTGTCGCTGTGGTGTACTGGCCGTCTGTTTAAAGGTTGTGGCCCGCTTGTTCTACTGAGTGCTGCCCTGGCGAACATGGCGGTCTGCCAGGCTGTTCCGGCAGCCGAGGGAACCGCCACTCCCGTCGGCAGCCGTGCGGATTCCGGCACCGCAGAACCGGGCACCGCAATTCCGGACACGGCGACACCGGCCCATGGACAACCGCGGGCTTACCCCGCGGCCGATACCCTCAAGACCGGTGGCGAGCAGCAGACCCGGGCGCGGGAGTGCCTGGAATTCCTGACCTGGCCGGCCGGGAAGTTTGACGTCACCGTCAGCGAGGCCGCCGGCGACCGCAGCGGGTGCGACCGGCTGGTGCGGTTTCCCTCCGCCGTACCGGCGGGCAGTCCGCAGCTCGACGCCGTCGTGCTGGAATGGTACATCGCCCGCGAAAAACCCGTGGCAGCACTCAGCGGGAAACTTCCCGCGGCATTCGCTCCGGCAGAGCAGGGGGCGGAACACCCCCGCACCACGAAGCCGCCAGTCGACGAATCGAAACCGACGAACCGGCCAGCCATCGTGGTCGTGCATGAATCCGGCCGGGGGATGACCGTGGGCCGGCTGTTTGCCCGCACTCTGCGAAACGGGGGCGTGCATACGTTCCTGATTCAGCTGCCGCACTACGGTCACCGGCGGGTCGAGCATCCCCAGCCGGAGGAACGCCCGTTCGATCAGGTCATTCGCCAGAGCGTGGCCGATGTCCGCCGCGCCCGCGATGCCGTGGCAGCCCTGCCGGGAATCGATCCGGCACGCATTTCACTGCAGGGCACCAGCCTGGGCGGGTTTGTTTCCACCACCGTGGGCAGCCTCGATCCCGGCTATCGGCAGGTGTTTCTGATGCTCTGCGGCGGGGACCTGCATCAGGTGATTACCAGCGGCCGGAACGAAGCGGCCAGCCTGCGGAAGCGACTGGAGCAGGCCGGACTGAAGGGCGAGGAGCTGAAACAGATGCTCGACCGCATCGAGCCGTCGCATATTGCCCACCGGCTGAGCCCGGCCACGACCTGGCTGTATTCCGCACGGGAAGATCAGGTCGTTCCGCTGGCCAGTGCCGTGCAGCTGGCGGAAAAAGCCGCACTGCCGCCAGGCCATCACATCATTTTTGCGGGAAACCACTACAGCGCGATTGGCCATTTCCTGCCGGTGGTGATGCACATTCTGGAGCAGGTTCGCAGTACACGCCCGGCGGAACAGACTCCCGCTGCAACCAGTCCCGCTGCTGAAGCTCAGCCGTAGCTGGCGATGGCTCGATTTCATTCAGGGAGCCGCCAGCGCGGTATCACACGGGCAGTCAGGCTGCCGGTGCCGCCCGAAGCAGGTGAGCAACCTTCCCTGGGGTGGCCTGCCCACGCTTGCGTGGGCAGGTTCTGACAGTATGTGAATCTGGCTTCAGCGAGCAGGCCCATCCCGCTCCACGGCGATGGGCATGGCACACGGGGCATGGCAACCAGTGATGAGCATGGCAACCAGCGGAAGCTCAACTGTCATTTCGCAGCAATGGGCAGGCCCACAGCCTGCTGCAGCCAGAGGGTTTCCCTGGAATGAGGAAACTCGCTATGGAGAGACCTGGCGGACCATTACCGGGACAGCATGACCACGCGGCCGGGGAACACCAGCCCCGGATGCATGCGGTTCAACGAGCCGTGCAGCGTGCCGGTTGCGTGAATCAGCGGCAGCAGGCGGGCTTTTTCACCGGTGTAGAATTCCCAGGCATCGCGGCACCAGGTAGCGCAGTTTTTCATCGCGCCGCAATGGCCATATCCGTTGTTCCAGCCCCGGTAAATGCAGGGGTTCGTGCGGATCACATTCAGCATGTGCACGCGGCCCTGCTGAATTTCCACCTCGCGTTTGAGATCGTTATCCCATACCAGTCCGGCAACCTCTGCCGGAGCAGAGATCCAGTTGTCATTCTGATCGACCCACCAGCCACCGCCCTTGATGAAACGCGACAGCGTATGCACTTCGCCCGTATGAACATTCTGGTAGCGAATCCAGCAGTGCCGGGCCGCCACATTGCCTGATTCCAGACACAATGTGACATGCCACACGCCGGGCAGCATCTGCGGGACGCCTTCCGGGCCGCGCTGCCTGGCGGGAATATTGAACACCGGCCCCAGCGAACGGGGAACGGGGAACCGCACTGTTTCCGGCTGGGCCGCTTCGTCGGCCTGCAGCAACGGTGCGGGAGGAGGCAGCGGAGCCGGGTCCGCCGCGGGCAGTGTCAGCTGCGGGTCGGCTTCAGTGGCCGCATCCTTCTCAGCGGGGGAAGTGGGTGCCTGCTCGCTGACGGAGGGGGCCGGCCGGGTCTCAGCTCCAGCATTCTCAGCCCCATGGGCAGTCAGTGTTCCCGCGGTGGAACACAGTACCAGCAGGCAGGTGGCGGCGGAGAGTTTTAGCACAGGAAGCTCCGAGCTGCGGATCAACGGTTGCTGGCGGGGGGGTGGGCGGAATCAGGCGATCTGCACCAGTGATCTGCACCGGCGGACTGCGACATTGCTGCCGATACCTGGCCCGTCTCTGCGGCGGGATTCGGCCTGGATGGCTCCATCACCCCGGGAAGGGAACGGAGAGGCCGCCTGGCCACGTCGCGCATTACACTGCGGGAACAGTGATCCCGCTGCCACTTCTCATCGGATGAATGCCCCCCTTCCGCTGAACCCGGTGTGCGGCCCGTCTCCGGATGCACTGGATTCAGCCACCCGTTTCAGGCAGGATCTGCCTCACCGTTTCAGACGGCCTGCCCTGTTTCCAGAAAAATATTCAAGGACCGGGCCATCCACCTTTCATGCCTTCACACGCATCGATCCCGGATGCTCTGGACGATTCCGTACGGAAACGGAGGAACCCGTTGCCGCGTTCTGTCGTCTGCCTCTCAGCATCTGCTGAATTGTTCCTTCAGCGAAACCGGCGGCCCGCCGTTCACCATCAGGCACGAAAGCCCCTCAGATGCCGGAATCAGAAAAAACTGCCAGCCAGCCGCAGGCTGCGCAGTCGGAGTCTGCCGGATTCAACCCGGCCGATCTGAACACATCGCTGCGCGAACTGTGGACTCTGGCCGACAACGTGCGGTACCTCAATCATGGTTCCTTTGGTCCCTCGCCCATCGTCGTGCAGGAAGCCGCCCGCCGCTGGACCGACCGGCTGGAACAGCAGCCGATGCAGTTCTTTCTGCGGGAGATGGAACACGCTCTCGATGAGGCCACGGAACGGCTGGGGCAGTTTCTCGGCACAAAGGGCCAGCACCTGGCTTTCGTGGAAAATGCCACCGTCGGCATGAATGTCGTCGCCGCCAGCGTCGTCCTTGCAGCGGACGATGAAGTTCTGCTGACAGACCACGAATACGGAGCCGTGCAGCGGATCTGGAAGAATGCCTGCCGCGCAGCAGGTGCCCGCGCCGTCATCTGCCCCTTACCCGATCCACCCACGGCCATCGCCGCCCGGACTGCGGAACCATCCGATACAGGAGCGACTGAACCGGCGGCAGGTGGGGATTCTGCGGACTCATCCCGCGCGGCGGACGATGCGGACGATGAAGCAACCGTGCGGGCCGTGGTGGACGCGATCACTCCCCGCACGAAGCTGCTGATTCTCAGCCATGTCTCGTCACCCACCGCCCGGGTGCTGCCGGTGGCCGCCATCTGCCGGGCCGCACGCAAGCGGGGCGTCCAGGTCTGCATCGACGGCCCGCATGCCGTGGCCATGCTGCCGGTCCATCTGAAGGACATCGGCTGCGAATACTATGTGGCCAGCTGCCACAAGTGGCTGTGCGGTCCGTTTGGCTCGGGCTTCCTGTATGCGGCTCCGCGGGTTCAGTCGCAGATCCGACCGATTCTCACCAGCTGGGGTGGCAGCCTCAGCGGGCGTGCCCCGCACTGGAAGGACGAGTTCCGCTGGTTCGGCACGCACAACCCGGCCCGGTTCCTCGCCGTGGCCGATGCGATTGAGTTCATGGAGCAACGCGGTCTCGACCTGTTTCGCCAGCGCAGCGCCGCGCTGCTGGACCACGCCAGAGAACGCCTGACTGCGGTCACCGGGCTGGTTCATTCCCCCATGCCGGCCTGCCGGATCTCACCCGTCATGCAGACGTTCCCGTTGCCCGCCGCCCCCGAACCTCCACCGGCACCGGGACAGCGGGATGCCCTGCAGTTACAGCTGCAGGAGCAGCATGCGATCGAAATCCCCGTGATTCATTTTCAGGGACAGCGGATGCTGCGGGTTTCCTGTCATCTGTACAACACGCGAGATGAAATTGACATACTGGCCGACGCCCTGGAACATGCGCTGCAGCAGGAACGGAACCGCCGGTAGCGCAGGGCAGACGCGCCTTCAGCCCCACATTCAACAGGGAGCAGCAGCATGGATTTCTTTCGTGGTGGTCAGTGGGAATCCCGTTCCCGCACGATTGATGTGGAAAATCCGTTCGACGGTTCCGTGATCGATACCGTGCCCCAGGGCTCCGCGGACGACATCTCCACCGCGGTGGAGACGCTGGTGGAAGGCGCACGGATCATGCGGAAAATGACCGCCTATGATCGCTGTCAGATCCTCCGCCGCGCGTCGGATCTGATGGAAGCCCGGCTCGATGAACTCGGCCGGACGATCAGTTCCGAGGAAGGCAAAATTCTCGCGGAAGGGCAGCTGGAAGCCAGCCGCGCCCGCGAAGTGATCGATCTGTCCGCCGAAGAAGCCCGCCGCATTGCCGGCGAGATGATTCCGCTGGATGCCGCCCCCGGAGCGGCCGGCAAGCTGGGCTTCACCTTGCGGGTTCCCTGCGGAATCGTCGCCGCCATTACTCCGTTCAATTTCCCGCTCAACCTTGTCTGCCATAAGGTGGGCCCGGCGATTGCCGCCGGAAATGCCGTGCTGATCAAACCGGCCAGCGATACACCGCTGTCCGCTCTCAAACTGACGGAAATCCTGCTGGAAGCCGGCCTGCCACCGGAAGCCATTGCCTGCATTACCGGGCCGGGCAGCGAACTGGGCCGGGCCATCTGCGAGGACTCCCGGATTCGCAAGATCAGCTTTACCGGCAGCCACGAAATTGGCGAAAGCATCCTCAAATCCGCCGGGTTGAAGCGAGTCACGATGGAACTGGGCAGTAACAGCCCTGTGATCATCATGGACGATGCCGACCTCGACCTCGCCGCGGAAGCCATCACCGCGTCGGGCTTTGCGAACGCCGGGCAGACCTGCATTTCCGCGCAGCGAATTCTGACTTCGTCCCGCATCCGGGGCGACCTGCTCGACGCCCTGCGGCCGCGGGTGGCCGCTCTGACGACCGGCAATCAGCTGGAGGAGGGAACGAAAGTCGGCCCGCTGGTCCGCGAAACTGATGCCGAGCGGGTGGAAACCTGGATTCGGGAAGCGGTGGGCTCGGGAGCCACGCTGGTTCTGGGCGGAGAGCGCTCCGGCGCCGTCTGCACTCCGGCGATCCTGGACGATGTGAATCCGAAGATGCGGGTCAGCTGCGACGAGCTGTTCGGCCCGGCAGTCGCACTGACGCATTTCAGCGATCTGGATGAAGCCATCCGCCTGGCGAACGATACGAGGTATGGCCTGTCCGCGGGAATCTTCACCCGAGATATCGACCGCGCTCTGCGGTTTGCCCGGGAAGTCGACAGCGGCAACCTGCATATCAACTGGGCTTCGCAGTGGCGGGCCGACCTCATGCCTTATGGCGGACTGAAGGACAGCGGACTGGGAAAAGAGGGCCCGCACCGGGCCGTGCAGGAAATGACTGAAGAAAAAATGGTGGTGATCCATACACAGGGCTGAACGAACCTTCCACCACGCAGTCTCGGCGGTTGCTGTTCCCCCTGTTTCCGGAGCCCGCGGGCCTGAATGGGAAGACGGGCGACCATGACTGCACCGCCCCGGTCCGGCTGGCCCGTCCATTCCGCCACAGGGCCAGTGCCTGCCACGGCTTAGGCGGAATGGACAGCCGCGCATTTTCCGATAATCCGGCGATCTGAAGTTCCCCAGTCCTCCCCGGACAGAGCCGGTTGCCGCACGTCGGCCAGTTTCCGATATGTATCGGCCGCTCAGTTATTTTCTCCCGTACCGGCTGGCCCTGTCAGACAGCCGCGCAACAGCGTTCCTTACGGAACGTTCACGGCAAAGCCGTTGACATTGAGCGCTCAGTCCGTAAGGTCGGAGAAGTCCCTGGCCGGCTGAGCCTCTCCGGGGATTTTCCGGGTGGCGGAGCCCACCGGGAACGTCGCGCGTCGCGGCAGGGCTGCTGTCACGGCTTTCCGGTCGAGACAGCCGCCTGACTCGAAAGACTTTAATTTCGACAGGAAACGATGCAGACGCGACCTCCTCTTAAGAACGTCAGCAGTGCAGAGCCGCAGTGGCACAAACGCATGGAAGAGATCGATTCTCCCGTGGATTCGATCACATTGCCGGCGGCAGATGGCGAAGGCTGCGCGCAGGATCGGGAGTGGTGTGAAGCCCGGATTGATGGCGAGCGCAGGCGTTACCGCTTTCACGATTACGATCAGATCTTCAAGGTTCCCGGCCTGTACGAAGAGATCTTCTATAATACGCTGGAGTGCTGTTCGCCTTCACGTGTCGCTTCGCTGCTGGAAGAACTCCTGGAGGACTTTAAAGTCAGCCCGGGCAGTCTGCGGGTGATCGACGTGGGTGCCGGCAACGGCATGGTGGGAGACGAACTGCAGGCCCGTGGCGTGGTGGATGAACTGGTCGGCCTCGACATCATTCCCGAAGCCCGCGAAGCCGCCGAACGCGACCGGCCCGACCTGTACGATGATTACATCGTGGCCGATCTCACCAACCTGCCGCCAGCTGCGGAAGACAAGCTCCGCAAGCGGAAGTTCAACTGCCTGACGAGTGTGGCCGCCCTCGGCTTTGGCGACATTCCCGCGCTGGCTTTCGCGCGGGCTCTCGATCTGGTTGACGAACCTGGCTGGGTCGCCTTCACTATCAAGGAGGATTTCCTCCGTGAAGAAGAAACCAGCGGCTTCGCCAGGCTGATCCGTCGGCTGACGAACACCGGTGTGCTGGAGATGCAGGCGTACCGCCGCTTCCGCCACCGCCTGGCTGTTTCGGGCGAAGCCCTGTACTACGTGGCCATGATTGCCCGCAAGGCAAAGCCGGTTCCCGGCGATGCCCTCCGTGACCCCAACTGAAGGGGCACCTGGCCCGTTGCTGCTGCTGTGGCAGGTGCCGCAGCGGAAGCAGACGCGGTTGCAGAATCCGTCATGCTGCGGCAGGCCGAATGAACCTGAAACCGGGTTCGTTCGGCCTGCAGTCGTTTTCGCATGGCCGGGAGTGGCATCTCCCGCCGCCCCTCTCAGTTCGATGCGGCCCTGAGATGCCGGTCGGCAAAGTTCAGGTACTGCTCCCAGTCGTAGCGGGTCACATCGTGCCCGCCGCTTCGCACATGGTAGCCAATCGTGCCCACCGACGGCTGATCGACTCCGGGCCAGGTCTCGGCAGGCAGGCCCGGTTTTCCCAGCAGTTCGTACACAGGTGCGGCATAACGGGCGGAAAGAAACTCACCCCGCGGGTCCGCCCAGCGGTCTTCGACCGCACTGGCCACATACAGCGGGCGGGGAGCCACCAGCGCCAGCAGCATGTGCTGATCGACCGGCAGACGGTCTTCCTTCCCGTTGTACTGCCGGAAATTGCGGCAGAACCAGTGCGGGAATGACGTGTTGATCCGCTGGACGGTTTCACCAAACCGCCTGCGGGACAGAGCCGCACCGCCGCAGCCCGAATCGTTGGAAATCACCAGCGCAAACCGGGGATCACTGGCACCGGCCCACAGCGAAGTCTTTCCCAGTCGCGAATGCCCCAGCACGGCGACCCGCTTCGCGTCGATTTCCTGCACGCCTTCCAGGCAGTCCAGCACGCGGCTCAATCCCCAGGCCCAGGTGGCAATGGAACCCCAGGCGTCCCCGGCCCGTTCCTGCCCGGCCTGATCCTCTCCGAACAGAGGATGAACCCCGTTCTGGAAACCATCGTCAAAATCGGGATCGATATCGCCGTAGTACACGGTCGCCAGTGCATAGCCCCGGCTGAGAATCAGCTCGACCGGCCAGCGGGAACTGGCCGTCCCGCGGGACTTCTCCGTGGCTTTATGATCGAGATACCCCCGGTCCGCCCGATTCCGCATCCACGCGGTCGACAGAGTAATCCCGGGATCTGCCTGGATCGAGTGATTCCCGCCAAAGTTCAGCCCGAGGAAGGCCGGCACCGCCTGCTGCTTTTCGGCCGGCAGATACAGCAGCAGATGCACGGGAACTTCCTTCGCTGACGAAGCCTGCTCACCTGCCGCGGGCTTCGCCGCAGACCCCGGCACCGACAGATGCACGGTGTATTCACGGCGAATCGCCAGCCCGTCGAGAGCCGGCTCGCTCGAAACCAGCTCGCACCGCACTGCGGCCGTCTTCGCGGGAGTCCGCCCGTAGACATACCGGCGGAACAGCTCGAGAACTTCCGGACGCCGCTTCGTGTTCCACTGCTCCGCCGAAGTGATTTTCGTTCCGTCTTCCGCCACCAGCACGTCCGGCAGTTTGAAGTCCGGAACCTTCGCTTCGTCGTAGTTGAATTCCTGCGACTGCGCCACCGCCGGCAGCGGCAGGCCAACGGTTATCAGCCCGCAGATGGCCAGTGACAGCAGGCAGCGAAAGCGGACGGAATGCGGCATGGTTTCCTGCTCCATATCGGGTCGGGCCCTCGCAGGGCCGGAAGGACACTGAGTGCCTGTCCGGAAATCCTTGTCCCCGTACCACTGCTTGTGCCGTTGTTTCAGACCGCACACATGGGGTTGGGGTGAAACGAGTTTTCCGGGCAGTCTCTGAGACGGCACACCACCAGTTTTCAGTCTGCCGGACCGAACAGCTCCCGCAGCGTTTCAGTCTGATATTGTGACGGATCGGTAAACAGCTGCCAGCAGCGATCGGGAACGCCGGCCATGGCCTGGGCCATCCTTGCCGTGTCGCGAGTCTCGGCTGTCAGGTTCCTCAAGAGGATACCGCGCACCCGGTCAGGATACATCCGCTGGATCTCGCCATACAGTTCCGGATCCCGTTCGCCCGTATCGCCCAGCAGCAGGAACCGACGGAGCGGAAAATGCCCCAGCAGCCTGCAGATGGCCGCATGCTTCTGTGTGGGCGAACCCGCAAATGCCTCCCGCGAGCGCAGCTCTCCCAGCCGCAAAGTCCGCAGATGGATCGACTCCGCCGAAATTTCCTGCGCATCGAACAGATCGCGCAGCGGGGCCGACAACTGCCAAGGACTGGACGACACAAAGTGGCAGGCCGCGCCCATACCCCGCAACCGGGCCAGCAGCTCGGCCATGCCCGGCACCGCCTGAAACGGACGGACAAACGTATTCAGCAGGCATTCGGCCCGGTCCCGCACCGTGGTCACCTTCAGCGTGTCGTCGATATCCGAAATGACCGACAGTCCTTCCGGCTCGACCAGCGTGACCGGTCCTTCCAGCGTGCGGGTATCTTCCGCTGCCAGCAGAACTTCGCAGGTCATGCGGCGAAAGCCGTTTCCGCAGCGAACCGCATGCTGCTCCACTTCGGCGGGTGAGAGCGAAATCACCGCCTCCACATGACCGTTTGAGCCCGAACGGGGGAGCGTCAGTTCCCGGCCGGCAATGCGGATCCGCAGCTGACGACCGCGGCGGTTCGGCACCAGAAACGGACGCAGCCGCTCGCGAAAAACCGGCAGGTCCTGGTGTTCCAGCAGTTCCGGCAGGGTTCGACCCAGAATGGCCAGCGCCACCATCCGCCGGAAAGCCCGCTCGTGCTGTTCGTGAATCCAGGCATGCACCCGAACCTGCCAGCTGCCATCAGCCGGCTCCCGCCACCCGACAGCGGGGAACAGCACCACGGTTTCGTCTGGTTTGATTCCGGTCTGGAAAAACCGCATAGTGCAGCGTCACAACTCAAGCAGAGGAAGAAACAGGCTCGACCGGAATCATGGTTCCCGCAAAGCTGCGGCACAAAGGCAGTAACAACCAGTCCGACAATCATAATCGCCATCCGGCCCGGCTGCACGCCGGGGCACTGGCCTCGCTGCGGCAGCCGCCTCTGCCGTTCCACCACTGGCCGGAGAGAAATCAGACAGCGCTGCCGTTTCGGTCCGGAAATCCCGGCTGCACGCGGCAGGGCGGGGAGAAGCAGATCGGGGAGAAGCCCTGGGCCTGCCCGCCGATCATGTCCCGTCACGAGCGTTTTCCAGACAGCCGCTCAGTTGGGAACCACGGAGAAACAGCGCATGGGTCGACTTGAAGGCAGGGCGGCCATTATCACCGGGGGGGCCCACGGGATTGGCCGGGCCACCTGCCAGCGGTTTATCGCCGAAGGTGCCCGCGTGATTGTGGCTGATATCGATACCGAAGCCGGCGGCCAGACGGTGGCCGACTTACGCCTGCAGGGCGGAACGGCCGACTTCCTGCCCGTCGATCTGGCCAGTGAAAGCTCCATCGAAACCATGGTGGCCCGGGCGGCCGAGCTGTGCGGCCAGCTGGATATTCTGGTCAATAACGCGGCTGTGTTCGTCCTGCGGGGAATTGACGCCACGGTGGAAGACTGGCAGCGGGTGCTCTCGGTGAATGTAGCCGGCACGGCCCTCGTGACCCGGGCGGTGGTCCCCCACCTGCGGCGGGCCGGCGGCGGAGCGATTGTGAATCTGGGTTCAATTTCCAGTTTCATCGCCCAGCCGGAATTCGTGACGTACAACGCCTCCAAAGCGGCCATTGCCAGTATGACCCGCTGCCTGGCTCTCGACCTGGCGCCCGATAACATTCGCGTGAATGCCGTCTGTCCCGGCACCGTGTGGACGCGTATTGTGGAAGACATGGCCCGACTCGAAGGGCTGGACCGCGCAGCGGCCGACAGGCATCCCGATTTCGGCGCCGCCCATATGATCCCCCGCTGTGCCGACCCCGAAGAAGTGGCCAGCGCTATTCTGTTTCTGGCGTCAGACGATGCCTCGTTCATTACGGCGGAATGCCTGATGGTCGATGGCGGGTACACCGCGAAGTAGCCCGCGGCAG
>JAGQPV010000778.1 GCA_020426545.1 Planctomycetaceae bacterium | reverse complement strand
TTTACCCCCTGGGTACACCGTCAGCGTGAGCTGGAACGCGAGGAGCACACCGAGGCAGACAAAGGCCACGGACGGCTGGAACGCCGCACGGTGACGACCACCGTATCGCTCAACAGTCACGTTGACTGGCCGCATGTGGGCCAGGTCGGTCGGGTGATTCGGAAGCGGCGGCATCACGGGGTTGAGGAAGAGGAGACGACGTATTTCGTCACCTCGCTGACCCGCAGGCAGGCCGACGCGGCCCGCCTGCAGCAACTGATTCGACGCCACTGGGGCGCGATCGAAAACGGAGTGCATTACGTGCGGGATACCACGTTCGACGAGGACCGCTGCACCATTTCGTGCGGCGATGCTCCGCAGAACCTGGCCTCGCTGCGCAACGCGGCTCTGAACTGTCTGCGGTGCGAGGACACCGGCAACTTCGCATCCAGAGTCCGCAGCTTCACACGGAAACCTCAACGACTCTTCACCAGCTTCGGCCTTGTGGAATAAGCAAAGGCCCTGCTTCAGAGGGGCCTGATGGCCATTGAGCGGCTGTGAGAGCCCGGGTAAGGGCTGCTGACGCCAGCCGGCCAGAGTGTCCAGCTCGGCGGCCGGTTGGAGGGCCTTTCTGGTCCCGATTTCTTCCCGAAGGTATCTCGGAGGGTATTGCAAAAGGTATTACCGGAAGACACCAGAAGAGTATCACAGAAAACAGATCGTAACCCATGGTGCCGCAATGGCTTGTGACGGGGTGTTTTGTACCGTTCAAGGCTGGTCTGTGCGTCCGCAATGCAGAGGTCGAGGGTTCAAATCCCTTCCGTTCCACTTGTAATGCTTTGAAAATCAAGACGTTACGGAAAATGCCCCTCCAGGGGTGAAACCTCCCGTGATACCAGTTCTGGTCCCGAAACGGTCCAGCATGTCTCACCAGAGGGTTCGCCAGCCTGACGAGGGGCTTCTTCGTGCCATGTCAACGTGTGCTGACCTGGCCGCCCGGCATTCGCCAGCCGGATCACCCCTCGGATCACGCTTCCCCCGTCGCGGTTCGCTTCGGAACCGGCCGGTCCGGGGAGAAACGGTCGGCGGGTTCCGGCTGGCGCTGAAGCTGACGATCAAGTCCGTGTGGGATTACCCGGAGATGGAACGCCTTAGACTGCTGCGCACGGCGGCTGAACGGAAGCAGGCGAATCAGGAACGGGACACGATCATCGAGATCATATGCGGTGCCGACCCGAACTGTTGAGTTCGGAACTTCGCAGCCTGGGCCTCCAGAGAGTCCTGATTTCCTTCGTCAGGTCTCACGGTTGATCCGCGGAACCGTCACTCAATTGCCGGTGCCGGTATTCTGCAAAAATTGTCCAACGACCGAATCCGGCATCACTCCAGCTTCTGCCGTTCAACCGGGCCAGCTGCTGCGAACTCTTCAGGAGCGCAGCCCGGGGAGCGGCCCGAGATTCGAGCAAGGACTGCGGAATGTGGTGGGTCTGTACCTCAATCCGCCTGAGTAAGCGATCATTTTGTCGGTCGATGAGAAAAGTCAGCTTCCGGCCCTGAACCAGACGCAGAAAAGCCTGCCAATGTTCCCCGGTCGGCTGAGCACCATGATCATGACGACGATTGCAACGGCACCACCAGACTGTTCGCGCTAATGAATGTGGCTGACGGCAGCGTGGACAAGGTGGCCAGCGCCCTGCAGGCCCTCATTCATCCCCTTCTGGATGACACACTGCACGAGAATCCCGGCACAGTCCCTTCGTGACAGTGCGGATGGCGGGATCGACCCGGCTTCAGGGTTGAGGAATCTGCGCCAGGGTGCTGGCGTACCGCTGCCGCTGCGAGTTGCCGGCGATCCGAATGATCGAGTTGATCAGGTCCTCCCGATTCATATCGGCGGGCAGGGCAGCCCAGCGGTTGAGTCGGTCATTTCCGAATGTCAGGAGTGACGCGTGCTGCGTCTTGTCGGCATCCAGAACCGGATCCAGCTCATACAGCCCCAGCGCACGGCGAAGGCTGTCAATCTCCTCATAGTCTCCGGTGGCGTAAATCCAGTCGGGGAGGTCGTCCTTCTCCTGAATTCGATAGCGGTCCATGTAAGCCTGGAGTTCTTCCGGGGTATCCACGAAAGGTTCGAGTGTCAGTGAGACGAACTTCATTTCATCACCGGGAAATTCCTCTTTGACGGCCTCACGGATCGCCTTCAACGTCACGGTCGTCGTCGGGCAGGAACCGGTACACTGCGTGTAGAAGAATACAAGGCAGACGCAGCGGTCCCTGACGATGTCATCATAAAAACGCAGCTTGCGGCCATGCTGATCCAGCAGCTCGATATTCGGAAAGCGGTCGGAGATCCGCGGGCCGGTGACAGTGGGAAGCTGTTCGGTCGACAGAAGTTCGACCCGGGGATCGGTCGGCACATTCTCCGAATGCCCGATCTGCTGCACTGCGGCGAAGGCGGGCGGTTCCGCTGAACCGGGTACCTGCCGCAGCAGAGAGCCGGCAACAACCACGGCGCCAAGAACGCCGCCCGCAATGGTAAGTACTGCAGATCGGGACATCGGAGACTTCCTTCAGAAGAGTACC
>JAGQPV010000777.1 GCA_020426545.1 Planctomycetaceae bacterium | reverse complement strand
GGCCATAGACTGTGCGGCGAGTGTTCTTCTCATCGAGGGCCTGTGACTGGCCGCCCATGGTCTGGTCGAGCTGTCCGCCGGCCAGCAGCACGGCATCCCGCCAGGCTTCGGGTTCGAGGCGGCGGCGGTTCATCTTCCACAGGAGGCGGTTCGCTCCATCGACCGCCTGCGGATCGGTTTCACCGGCTGCCGGGACATGAACGGCCGACTGCCGCCAGGTGGCCGACAGCACAATTTCCCGGTGCAGCCATTTGAGCGACCAGCCATGAAGCACAAACCGGGCAGCGAGGTCGTCCAGCAGCTCGGGGTGGGAAGGTCGGTCTCCCAGCTGGCCGAAATTACTGGGAGTGCGAACCAGTGGCTGGCCGAAATGCCAGCCCCAGACACGGTTCACCATCACCCGGGCCGCCAGCCCGCGGGACTGCTCCACGATGGCACTGGCCAGTTCCAGCCGGCCACTGCCCTGTTTGAACGGGGCCGGTGCGGAGGGCGAGAGGACTTCCAGAAACCTCCGGGGCACAATCTCGCCGTGTTTCGCCGGGTTGCCCCGCAGAAAGACCGGCAGGTCGCGGGGGGTACCCGTGCGGAATTCGAGTGTGGTCCAGGCGGGGTCGCTGCCGTCAATCCACAGCCCGGCATCCTGCACGCCGTTGACCACCGGGCCGTCGAACAGCTTCCGCTCCTTGAGGGCTTTCAGTTCGGCTTCCAGCTCGTCGACCCGGGGCTGGAATGGTTCCGTCGGCTCGCCGGCTTCCTTAGCCGTCTTCTGCATGATTTTCGCGTACGACAGCCGCAACGTGACATCGACAATGGCTTCGTTCGTATCCTGCAGCTGCTTCGCCGTTTCGGCGGGTACGCGGGCCAGCGGCCATTCCACCAGACGGGTACTGGCCATGACACCGGCGAGGGAGTAATAGTCCTCGGTGCGGATGGGGTCGAACTTGTGGTCGTGGCAGCGGGCACAGGCGACCGTCAGTCCGAGGAAACCCCGGGTCATGGTGTCGATCCGCTCGTCCCATTCATCGGCGACGATGGTGGCAATCACGTCGGCCGAGAGTTTGGGCTCCTTGTGATACACCGGAGACAGGCCCAGAAAACCCGTGGCAGCGAGCTCTTCCGGCGGCAGGCCGTCCATCAGATCGGCGGCCAGCTGGCGGCGGACGAACTCATCGTAGGGCAGGTCTTCATTCAGCGAACGGATGACCCAGTCGCGATACGGATGCGGGAAACGGGGCGGCTTGCAGGTCGATTCGTTCGTCGGATTATCTTCCGCGTAACGGGCCACATCCAGCCAGTGCCTGCCCCACCGTTCGCCATAGCGGGGGGAAGCCAGCAGTCGTTCGGTCAGCTGTTCCCAGGCGGTCGGGCTGCGATCGGCCACGAAGGCCTCAACTTCTTCCCAGGTGGGAGGCAGGCCGGTGAGGTCGTACGACAGACGCCGAATCAACGTGCGACGATCGGCCATGGGAGCCGGCTGCAGTCCCCGTGCGGCCAGCTGGTGACCGATGAAATGGTCGATCCGTCGCCGGGGCCATTGTGCCTGACCAGGCCAGGCGGTGCCCGCTGATTCGGGGAGCGGACGGATTTCAACCGGCCGGAAGGACCAGAAGTTCCGCGTGCGGGCATCGATGACGGCGGTGGTCTGCGGAGCGGGAGCATCGCCCTGCCCCGTGGGTTCCGGCAGCGGTGCGCCCAGTTCCACCCAGCGACGGAGGTCGGCAATCAGGGGGGCGGGCAATCTGCCGTCGGGAGGCATATCGACGAAGCCTCCGTTGTACGAAACGGCTTCCAGCAACGGACTCTCGGCGGTTGGCTGACCGGGTGTGAAGATCTTTCCCGATTCGCCGCCACGGAGAATTGCCTCCGGCGTATCGAGCCGCAGCCCGCCTTCACTTTTCCCGGAGCGGGCGGAATGGCAGGCGTAGCAGTGCTGTACCAGCAGCGGACGGATCTTCTTTTCGAAGAACTCCAGACCGGCGGGATCCGTGGCTGCGGAAGCCGAACTGCCGAATGACAGCAGTCCGCAGGCCGCTGTCACGAAAATCAGGTGGGCGGGAACATATCGCATGTAATTTATGAGACACAATCGGGCACTGTATTGCCAGTGTGGATGCCGCAGGCAGCAGCGAATGAACGGGGTTGAACTTGATATTGCGTCTCAATCTCAGTATTGTGCTGCTGTGCTGTTTCTGAATCAGGCAACCGGTGGAAGACATCCGGTTCTGTCACTGGTTGACGATGCGTCGATCCTTCCCGGAAGTCTTTCCCTCATGAGTGACACTCCCCTGCCCTCCGACAGCCTGACCGAACAGACCGAAAGCCAGCCCGCAGAACAGTCCGCCGTGCCTGATGAGGCCGGAAGTCTGTCGGCGGATGACACGCCCGAAGAGCCCCTGCGCACCGTGACCTCGGCTGAGCTGCTGTGCGGCCAGCGGGAACTGCTGATTGAGCACGAGGGCGAGGTGTACCGCCTCCGTGTGACCCGCAACAGCCGGCTGATTCTGCAGAAGTAAGTGCCTGGCCGGAAAGGTGTTCTGCCGTAACGCGAGCAAAGGCCGGAAAATAC
>JAGQPV010000776.1 GCA_020426545.1 Planctomycetaceae bacterium | reverse complement strand
CGTCGTCGCGGCTGACCCGGACGCACAGTTCCCAGGGGGTTCCGGCATCCCACGACAGGGGTTCGGCGGAGGATTCCTTGTCGCCGAGATACCGCAGGCGTCCGGTTCCCGCCATGAGGGGCAGTACCACTTCGCACAGTTCCGCGGGCACTTTGTAGCGGTACAGCGTGCCCTGCAGTTCGGGCACGGCGGCCTGTCCCGCGGAGCGTTCCGGAGAACCGCCGATCAGGTAGGACAGGATCCGCCGGTCGTCGCCATGGGTGATGTCGTCGAGGCGGCCGACGCGTACTTTCAGCGCCTTCAGCTTGCCCCACTGACCATCGGACCGACGCTGCCGGTGCGATGTCTGCACCACCAGTGTGCCCGCCGCCACACTGGCGGAGATATCAATTTCGAAAAAGACCTGAGTCTGCCGGCTGGTGACCGGGCGGTCGGAAGTGCGGGACAGCATCGATTCCCGCACGCGAACCAGCCGCTGTTCCCAGGGGCGCAGCCGCGGCTGGACCTGGACGGATTCTTCATTCTCGGTCGTGCGGCGACGGCGGGAGCTGGTGCCGGAGCCGCCTTCGTGAGGGTCAAACCCATCGACCAGACCGTCCAGCAGGTCGTCGTCCGAGAAGACCGCGGGATCGGGTTCGGCCAGGAACGGAGGCACATGACCGGGCCGCACATCGCCGCTGAGCAGTCCACCGGCTTCAACGGCCAGAATTGTCGCCCAGATATGCTTGCAGGCCGGCTTGGCGCCCGAGCCCAGCTTGCAGGTACAGGCCAGCTTGAGATCGTCTTCCGTGCGGGACAGCTGCGTCGAAAATTCGGTGCTGTCGTTCTCGCGGACACTGCCGAACACATCGCCGGGTGTCACACGAATCAGCGCAACCCGCTCGTCGTTCAGATAGGTCTGTCCCCGCCAGCGGATATCGGCGCGGAACCTGTTCTGCAGCATTTCACTCAGCAGCATGAATGTCTTACCTGACTCCCGGGAACGGCAGCCGACAGCGATGTTGTTTCAGCCGCGGCCTGCTCCGGCCACAGATGGGAAGGTTCAGCAGCGAACTCCCGTCGGCAGGGAGATTCGCTCGCCACTTTGCGGTTCAAACCGGGATGAATGAATGGACGGTCCTTCGTAGCAGTCTGCGAATTGTGTGCGGCAGGGCGTCTGCCGTCAATCGCTGCGGACGGTGGATTGACCGAACTGCCAATTCCACGGTGTCGGCCACAACCATGTGTGCACGGTTCGAACAGATTCCGACCCCCAAACGGCCTGCGGGATCTCTGAGCTGACTTTGTCTGCAGTCCATCTGCAGACAGGGAGCAGTCAGTTGCTTCCCGCCGAGAGAAATCGAAAATCCTCGCGAGAGAGAAAATGAGGAAACCCGCCCGCCGGCAGTTCAGCCTGCGTTTGCGGGTGGCCAGCTTCCGGCAGGGAAGAAGTCCTTCCCGGGATGCAGCCCGGATGCTGCCACCCCGTGCGGCAGTCCATGAGGTTAATGGACGAGGCGTGGCTGAACCAGTCGAAACAGTCGGATTCCCCAGGCGGGGGTCGGCAGGCAGCCGGCAGCGGGTGACAGCGGAATGGTGGGCCGGGAAACGGACCTGTCCCTGTACTGCAGGCAACAGCCGGGCCACGAAAACCGCCAGCGTCCCGCTGGAGGTTTCGTGACATGGCTGGAGTGTGGTGAAAGTGACTCTGAAGCAGGATCGTGCGCTTTCGGTACACGTCCTCCGCGGGCAGGCGGCACACGCCGGAACAGCCCTCGAACAGTTCGATGTGAGGCGTTCCGAGAACTGCAGGCAGCCCGGACCAGGCCTCAGCGTGGATTGACCCTCAGTGTGGTTTCAGCAGATGCAGATGGCCCTGGCACTGGCGGCAGGCGACTTTCTGCCCCAGATACTTGATGGCCACCCGCAGCTGTTCGGTGCAGTGCGGGCACTTGCAGTAGAAGCCCACATGCGAGTCGTCGGTTTTTTCAGGCCGGAACCGGAACGGTTTCGTGCAGTGACGGCACTGCACCTTCCGGCCCGCGTACTTCGAGGCAATTTTCAGTTCGCGGGAACATGCCGGGCAATTGATGTAAAAACCCGCCGGCTCGACTTCCACCATGGCAGAAATTTCCTGCAGCGGGAGGAAGGCGGGAATCTCAACAGTGTCACTTTCCAGTTCCGGGTTCAGCAGCGCGCGGCATTTCTGGCAGTGAACCAGATTCGCGGGCATATCATCGCCACAACCGGGGCAGGGGCCGCCTGGCCACGCGGGCATTTGCAGGTCTCCGCATAATCAACAGAAATGGGAAGATTGCTGGCCGAAAGTCGTGAAAGGTGGTGAGGACGAACCGCACCGGTGTTCGTGGCTGCCCGAACCGATCGACACACTCTCAGTACTTCCGCCGGGTCGCATGGGGAGGCGGCATCATGTGAAAACATGAATAAAAAACATGAGGAAACCGAGGAGAAATCCCCCTCAGCCCGCCCTGCTTCACCCGGATTTTCCAGCGTGATGAGTTCTCAGTCTACCAGAGAACTCACCGGCAGGATACAGCTCAGTCCACTACTCTTCCTGTACGCGAACC
>JAGQPV010000775.1 GCA_020426545.1 Planctomycetaceae bacterium | reverse complement strand
AACTGCTGGAACAGCAGGCCCCGCCGGAAACCCGCGTCACCATTCAGGGCGGAGCATTTCGGCTGGATCAGCTGCAGAAACAGTATTTCCGCAGATCCGCCGGTGCCCGGGTCGCGTATGTGACGGATACCGCGTGGAGCGAGCAGTCTCAGCCCGGCCTGAAGGAACTGGCACAGGGTGCCCAGTGGCTGTACTGCGATTCGTTTTATGCTTCAGCCCAGCGTAAGCAGGCGGACAAGTACCGCCACATGACCGCCACCGATGCAGCCACGCTGGCCCGGGAAGCCGGGGCGGAGCGGCTGACATTAATACATTTTTCCCGGCGGTACAGTGGCCGGTACGAGAAGCTGATTGAAGAAGCCCGGCGCATCTTCCCCGCGGCACAGGCCGACCTGAGCTGCGAACCGCGCAGCTGAAGCCGGTGTCCACGGCTGGTACCAGAGTACGTTGAACACATGAGGAACAGATGGCCGCACAGCCGTCCGACGACGTCAGTACGCACGACACAGGACAGGAAGAAATGTCTCCGCACGCCCCGCAGGCAGCACCGCTCAGCCACTCCATTCAGGAAGACAGCACCACCGAAACCACAACCCAGCACGGTACGGGCCGCAGCGAAAACACGGAGATGTCGCCCCGCGAAGCGCTGGAGATTCTGCTGCGGGGCGATGAGTTGAATCGGGTTCGCGTTGTCGGACTGCGGCTGAAGGGCGACTTTGTCGAACCCGTGCGGATGCGGCACGTGGAGCTGGTCAACCCCCAGATTTCAAAAGCCACCTTCGCCAGCCCGGTGGAGATTGTGGGCTCCACCATTCATAAGCTGCGGATCGAGCGGAACACCGAATTCTGCGATACCCTCGTGCTCTCGGGTTCCACCATCAGCAACACCACCTTCCGCAACGTGACAGTCAAGGGCCAGTTTCGCTGCGAAGGAGCGGTGTTCAAAAGCCGCACCAACTTCCGCAGCTGCCACTTCGGGAACCGCCTGGCCTTCTGGGAGGCGGACTTCGGCGGGTGGGCCAACTTCCGTAACTGCACGTTCGAGGGCGAAGTCGACTTCCGCACGATTGAAGTCGCCCAGGGGATGGGTTTCGAGGGCTGCACGCTCAACGGGAATGCGCTGTTCCGGGGTGCCGCCCTCACCAAAAAGCTCGATTTCGGTTCATCGCGCGTGAACGGCCTGCTCGACCTGGCCAAGGCCAAGCTGCACGATTACGTCTATCTGGAAGGAATTATTCAGGGGGAAAAGCAGCAGTTCGCCTTCGCCAATGCCATGGCGGAGCGGCTGAGAATCCGGCCCGAACAGATTGAAGGCCGGCTGAAGAGCGAATGCGACGCAGACCACGCCGCTGCCATGCAGGAATACGGCCTGATCAAGCGGAGCTATGAAGCCCAGCACCAGTACGAAGAGGACGACTGGGCCTTCTACCGGTTCAAGGTGAACCAGCGGCTCTCGCGGGAACACAACTGGAAGCGCCCGTGGACGGTACTGGCCCGCACCTGCGACCGGCTGTTTCTCGATCTTGGCTGCGGTTACGGCACCAACCCCACCAGGGCTGTCGTCAGTGCCGTGCTGATCATGCTGCTGTTTGCTGCAGTGTATGCGGCCGGCAGCAACGGATTCGCCCGGCAGCACCCGCTGCTGACGGTCGAGGGAGCCGGAGCCGGGCATCGCCTGTTGTTCGGGCTGGTGACCAGTGTCTCCGTCTTCACGGCCGGCTTCACCGGAGACCACCTGCATTCAACCAACGGCTGGATGCTGGTGCCACTGGCGACGGAAGCCCTGATGGGAACCCTGCTGTGGGGTCTGTTCATCGTGGCTTTCAGCCGGAAGGTGATCCGTTAAAACCAGCCCTCGCACTGCCTGGCCGGGGAATCACCACCGGTTGATTACCCGTCTGTCAGTCGAATCCCATCTGTCAGCCAGGCAGGACGCACGTGCCCCGTCAGGTGCGTGCGTCCTGTTTTTCATTTCCGGCTTGAGGACCTACACCTCACGAACGCGCCCCTCTTCCTCATACCGCACGCGGTACAGGTCGGTGCGGCGGTCTTTCCAGTTCTGCACCGAACCCGTCTCGCGGTGGGTTCGCAGCAGCTCGAAATCCAGATCCTGAATGATCAGCGTTTCGACGTTCGGCGTACACTCGGCGGCAATGCCGTCACGGGAGAACTCAAAGTCGTTCGGCGTGAAGATACCCGAAACCGCATAATGCGCATCGGCATTTTCCACCTGCGGCAGGTTCCCCGTGCAGCCGGAAATCGCCACATACACGTGGTTCTCCACGCAGCGGGCCTGGGCACAGTACCGCACCCGCAGGTAGCCATGGCGGGTATCGGTATTGAAGGGAACGAAGATAATCTGTGCTCCCTTCTGCGCGGCAATTCGCGTCAGTTCGGGGAATTCAATGTCGTAACAGATCTGAATGGAGATCTTACCGCAGTCCGTATCCAGCACTTCCAGTTTGTCGCCCGGGCTGACACCCCACCAGCGGCGTTCGTTGGGAGTCACATGCAGCTTGTACTGTTTCCCGAGCGTCCCATCGCGACGGAACAGGCAGGAGATGTTGTACAGCACATCATCT
>JAGQPV010000774.1 GCA_020426545.1 Planctomycetaceae bacterium | reverse complement strand
GCCGCGAGGAAGCAAGGCCGCGACAGGCCGGCCCTGCTGAGCAGGTGGAATCGCCGCTGCAGCCCGATTGAGGGGAAGGCCAGCTGTGGCCAGTTCGGACAAGACTGAAATCATGCTGAATTTCGGCCGGAATGGCCGGGCGGCTTTCGATGTGGATGCGGGGCGCCTACTGTCTGCGCCGGAGGCGCCGCTGGCGCTGGAAGATCCGCTCACGGCAGCCCGTTCCGCTCTGGCCGGGCCGGTGGACTTTCCTCCGCTCACCAGGGCCGTGGTAGCAGGCGATCGCGTGGCGCTGGCGCTCACACCCGAGACACCGTCTGCCGCCGAGCTGATTGCCGCGGTGTGGGAACAGCTGGCCGAGCGGGAGATTCGCCCCGAAGACGTCACGATTGTCGAAGCCACCAGCCCGCACGAACGGCAGCTGCAGGATCCCCGGGTGGCTCTGCCGCTGGAAGTTCGGGACACCGTCAACTGGGTCATCCATGATCCTGAAGAAAAGACAGCCTGCACCTACCTGGCCACTACAGCCTCTGGAGAACGGATCTACCTGTCCCGACTGCTCATTGAGGCCGATGTGGTGGTTTCCATCGGCTACACCACGTTCGATCCGATTCTGGGCTACTCCGGCACCAGCAGCGTGTTTTACCCGTGGATGTCCAGCAGCGAGGCTTCGCTGAGGTTTCGCGGTCAGGGCCATCTGGAGCTGGAACCGGGAGACGAGCGCCCGCTGCGGCAGCTGACGGATGAAATTGCCTGGCTGCTGGGAACTCAGTTCACGGTGCAGTCCGTGCCGTCGGCGGGTTTCGGCACGTCTCATGTGGTTGCCGGGCTGTGCGATTCCGTCCTCAGACGGGGCATGCAGCTGCTGCAGGCCGACTGGGAACTGGAACTGGAGGAACGTCCGGAACTTCTGGTGCTGGCAGTTGATGGCGGTCCGCAGGGCACCACCTGGGCCGATGTGGGTGCCGCACTTTCCACCGCGCGGAAAATCGTTGCCCGCGGGGGCCGGGTGCTGCTGCTGACAGAACTGGCCGAACTTCCGGGGCCCGGCATGCAGCTGCTGCAGGGAGCAGAAAACCCCGATGATGCCATCCGTCCGCTGGGCAAGACCATGCCCGCTGATGTCGTGCCGGCCACGCAGATTGCAGCCGCTGTCGACTGGGCCCGCGTCTTCCTGCTGAGCCAGCTGCCGGGCGATCTGGTCGAAGATCTGTTCATGGTTCCGGTGGATACTCCCGCTGAAGCGGCCCGACTGCTGCAGGGAGAAGAATCCTGCCTGCTGCTGCCCTCGGCCGAAAAATGGTTCGTGCGGGTCACCGGCTGACAGCCGTTCCTGGCCCGAGACCGCGGACAGGCCGAGGCCGCAGACAGCCCGGGCCCATTGACAGTCCGGCCCCATTCATTGAAACGCCGCGCCCACAGCCTGGCCGCGTGAACGGCTCGGTCGCATGCCTGGCCCGAAGCCCTGCATCCCCGCGGCGGTGGGCCACTTCTTTCGAGCTTCGGTGTTCGAGCTTCGGTGTTCGAGCTTCGGTTTCAATCTCCGGGGGAATTCGCTCCGCGGGGTTTATCCGCTGCAGGAATCCGGTTCCGTATTCCCGCAACAGCACATGCGGATTCTTCTCACTGACAGCCTCCCGCTTTTGAATTTTCTCGCCTTCCCTGGGCCAGACGGGAGTCTGCGCAGTTGATTCCCCGCTGCGCACAGGGTTAAACTCAGTAAGAGTTTCGGCTGATTATATTCACCGGCTGTTCTGCCGGGTCCGCTGTCAAATCCCCTGTCGCACCTTCCGTGGGTTCGTACAGGTCCTGCCTTCAGCGAAGTGGCCTGGTCAGAAGAAGTTCAGTGAAAGTCTGACTTAAGCGAGTTCCGCTCGAGCGGCAGTCTGTTTTCAGGAGAGAGCAGCCGCCACAAACGCCAGCAGAGCGGAGTGAACCGACAGACTTTTCCGGAGCTGCAGCCTTCAGTACCCGGCACCTGTTTCGGCAGATTCCGGACAGGAACCTGTTCCCCGGGTTCCTGCTTTCCGTGCTGATTCAGCGCCTGCCGGCACTGTTTTCCGGAGACGAAAAGACGGAATGCCGGTCAGTTAACCGAAACCACCAGATTCCCGTGTCCTGCGCCCGTTCGCTCCTGGAGAAAGCCAATGTCGAACCGATCTCGTCGCCAGTTTCTGGAGGACTCACTTCTGGCAGCAGCCTCAGCTGCCGTTGCCAGTTCCGTCGCCGCAGGGCCTGGCCCGCTTTATGCTGAAGATAAAGTCAAAGGGCCGAACGAACGTCTGCGGGTGGCCGTGCTGGGTGTCCGTGGTCGGGGTGGTTCGCACCTGGGCGGCTTCCGTCGCGGTGAATCTGAAGTCGTCGCCATTGTCGATCCCGATGAAGCCATCGGCCAGACCCGCGGCGTGGAATCGGTGGAGAAATCCACGGGCCGCAAGCCGGCCTTCTATCGCGACCTCCGCCGGGTGATGGATGATCCCGAAATCGATGTCATCAGCATTGCCACCCCCAACCACTGGCACGCTCTGGCGTCCATCTGGGCGGTGCAGGCCGGCAAAGATGTGTATGTCGAAAAACCCGTCAGC
>JAGQPV010000773.1 GCA_020426545.1 Planctomycetaceae bacterium | reverse complement strand
CCAGCCTTCATGAGCGGGGATGGTCTGCAGCAGGCTGCCGTCGGACGTCTGCCAGACGTGCAGGGAATCGTCGTTATTCCCGGCGGCGATCAGGCTGCCATCGGGCGAAATTGCCAGCGACCGCACCGAGCCACCGCTGGTCTTCGTTGTGGACAGAATTTTCCGGGCCACGGGATCGATGACCGCCACCGTTCCCTTCGCGGTCGCGGCAGCGACCCGGTCTGATCCATCGACCGTGATCACACGGCTGAGGGGGCCGCTGATGCCTTCCAGCACACCCTGCAGCTGCCCGTCGCTGGCCGACCAGAATCGCAGCTTACCGCCCCGGTCGATGCTGAGGATGGTTTTTCCGTCGGTGGTCTGGCGGACTGAAGTGACACCGGACGGATGACGGAAAGCGGTTGAGCCCAGGCGAACGGCTGGCTCGTCAATTTTCCGCACGGGCACTGCAGCTGCCCGAGGCTCGGCAGCGATTGCGACGGAACCAGATACGGCCTGAATGCCGGGCAACAGAGAAAACAGAATCAGCAGTTTGAGCAGGCTGCCGCAGCAGGGCCGTCGGCTGGAAGGGAACCGGTCAGAGCAGAATCGTCCGCAAGGGCGATGGTCAGGGCAGAGAAAACGGTTCATGAACAAGGCCATTCGGGTGAAGTTGCTCTGTCAGTTGATGTCGCTCTGTCTGGCCAGCCCGCGTGCACTGTTTTGATGCACCCGGGCTGGCTGTGTTCCTGCCGGGACTTTCCGCACTGGAATACGACTGGGGCACGGACTTCTGAATGCCCTCAGGAGAGCAGCATCTCCAGATCGTCGGCGGACAGGCCGCCCATCATGCCCTTGTCGGCTGCGAGAATGGCATCGGCCAGTTCCCGCTTCTGCTGCTGCAGATCGGCAATTTTCTGTTCGACCGTGTCGTTGCACAGAATGCGGTAGGCGAACACGGAGCGAGTCTGTCCCACCCGGTGCGCCCGGTCGATGGCCTGGGCTTCCACGGCGGGGTTCCACCACGGATCCAGAATGAACACGTAATCGGCGGCAGTCAGGTTCAGACCGAGTCCACCGGCTTTCAGGCTGATCAGGAAGACGCCGCAATCCTTGTCGGTCTGGAACCGTTCGACCCGGGCCGCGCGGTCCCGCGTCTGGCCATCGAGGTATTCGTAGGTGATACCGGCCTGATCGAGGTGCTGCCGCACGATGCTCAGCATGCTGGTGAACTGCGAGAAGACCAGAGCCTTGTGCCCTTCCTCCAGCAGTTCCGTCAGGTGGGGAATCAGCACGTCGAGCTTGGCCGAAGCCTGCATGGTGCGTTCCGGATCGAGCAGACCGGGGTGGCAGGCCGCCTGCCGCAGCCGAAGCAGTGCTTCGAGTACGTGCATGCGGGAGCCGGACAGGCCCTTCTCGCGGACCACGCCCATCAGCGAATCGCGGTAGTGCTGGCGGAGTTCGTTGTACAGCGCCCGCTGCTCGCGACCCATTTCGCAGACGATGGTTTCCTCCACCTTCTCGGGGAGTTCGCTGGCGACCTCCTGTTTGGTCCGGCGGAGAATGAACGGCCGCAGGCCCTGGGAGAGCAGCTTGCGGGATTCGCCATCGTCGGCATCGGCGGTGAACTGCCGGAACAGCGAACTGCGGCCCAGCATGCCCGGGTTGAGGAATTCGAAGATGGACCACAGGTCGCCCATGTGGTTTTCAATCGGCGTACCACTGAGGGCCAGACGATGCCGGGCATCGATCAGCCGGGATGCACGGGCCACCTGCGAACCGGCGTTCTTGATCGTCTGGGCTTCATCCAGCACGACGTAATCGAAGCGGGTGTCCTTGAGGACGCCGATATCCCGCCGCAGGGTCCCGTAGGTGGTCAGAATCAGATCGTGGGTGGCGAACTGCTCCCGCAGGGCGGCCCGGTCCAGCCCGGTGTATTCCAGCGGTTTCAGCTCGGGCGTGAAGCGTTCGCATTCCTGCCGCCAGTTGAAAATCAGCGAGCGGGGAACAACGACCAGCGACGGGAGTTTTTCGTCGGAACGCCGGCGGTGGTCCAGCAGCAGGGCCAGAAACTGCACCGTTTTACCCAGACCCATGTCGTCCGCCAGACAGCCGCCCAGATGGAATTCGCGGAGGAACTCCAGCCAGCCGAGGCCTTCCCGCTGGTACAGCCGCAGTTCGCCCATGAAGCCTTTGGGCTCCACCACCGGCTGAACGCCGTCGAAATTGCGGAACCGCTCGCGAATTTCCTCGTAACGGGAGTCGACTTCGACATGTTCCTGAGCGTTCAGCAGGGCGTCGAGCAGAGCCACCTGGTGCGAAGCAAACCGCACGTGGTCATCTTCGGTGACACTCAGCTCGCCGAGCAGTCCGAACTGACGGGCCCATTCCTCCGGCAGCACACCCCAGGAGCCATCGGCGAGGCGGACCGTGCCATCGCCCCGGGCGAGGGCTGCCAGCAGTTCCGGGAAACCGACGGTCTGGTCGCCGAATTTGACGTCGGCATGCAGTTCAAACCAGTCGATGCCGGATTTGACGCGGAACGCCATATCGGCCGGCTGGCGCACATTGTGGCCATCGGCCTGAACAATCCAGCCTTCCTGCATCAGGA
>JAGQPV010000772.1 GCA_020426545.1 Planctomycetaceae bacterium | reverse complement strand
GGTACGGAACAGGGTACGGAACAGGGTACGGAACAGGGTACGGAACAGGGTACGGAACAGGGTACGGAACAGGGTACAGACCGCAGGGGCAGGAAGCCCGTCTCCGCCATCAGAACGTCAGTGGCATCGCAGGAACTCCCTGCGGGGAGCGACCAGAGTCGGCGGCAGTCCACAACTGCTCTCATCATCCCTCAGGGGGCTTGTAGTGGCTGCTGGCATGCGATCGCCTAAAGGCCAGGGCCTCCTCTTGCGTCTTGACCGCCTCCCCTGTTGCTCAGGTCGGCTGCCGCACTCGCCCCTTCGACCACAGGAGTGAGCATGGAATGGCCAAGTGCTGCGCCGATCCGGCGGGCACTTCGGATAAAACCCTCTGCATTTGACGACACAGCTGACCGCAGGTATGCAGGTTGCGAACTGGCCTTCGCGGCCGACCCGGCATTGCGTGCTCAAGAGCCGGCCAACCGATCGCGTTTCCCACTTTACCTCGGTCGCCCTCACACTGCCCGCAGCCGGCCCCGCAGCGCCGTATACCGCCGGCCGGTATCCGCCCGCCCGCTGCAGTGAACGGGGATTCCGACAGCCAGCTCCGGATTCTGTCCTGCGGCAGCACCGGGCGAACCTCTATCGAATGCATTCTGCGGGACAGCGGCCAGCGACGGCATGTTCGAACCCACCTCCCCCGTTGTGTTCGGCCACTGCCCACCTGTTGCCGGAAATGAGATCCTCGCTCGAATCTAATGGCCAGCATCCAGCGTTTCATTCCCGCAGCTGTGTCATCAGGCAGAAGATCAGTCCGGCCAGAAGTCCCAGACGCGGTGCCACGGGTCGGATCCACGCCGGCTCCCAGCCCGGCACGACTCGGAGAGTCACAATCGCCGCCAGGCAGGCCAGCAATGTCATGCCCCTGATCAGATACCACGCTTTTGCCCAGGCGGGCACCGGAGGGATGAAGCGGATCAGACAGTTCAGATAAACCCGGTCTCGCTGGATTCCGATCCAGAACCACGGCGACGGCCAGACCGCCTTCCAGCGACGGCAGGCACACTGCGGGCAGTGTTCACTGACCGGATACGGCGGATCGTTGAACACGCGGCTGGCATCGAACTCGCCTCCGTCTGTATTCGCCAGCCCGATCTCGGAAAGCAGCCCGGCCTTCCGGGGAAATCGCAGACAGCTCCAGCACAGGTCAGATTCTGATACGAGCTGGCTGCCGCATTCAGGACAGGTCCATCTACTGCTCATCGCGCCGCTCCCTGCCTGGCCGCTGCATTTCGAGAAACGTGATCGAATTGTCCGGCCCGTGGTTCAGTCTACTGCGGATGCAAGGCTGCGGGCACCTGGATTGCGGAGTGACAGCAGTGGTGCTGCCGCAGCTGACGTGGTCTGCCACTGAGGAGATCCATCACGAGGATGACCGGGCCCGCGTCCAGACGAATTTCTCATCCAGCAGTTCGGTTTAGCCGTCCCACCGGTAGCAGCACAGCGATCCGCCTCTGGCGACACTGGAGTCCACGCAGGCGACGTTCCTGGCCAGCCGCTCCGGACGTTTCGAACTGAGCCAGTAATGGCCGAAAAAGACCGGGCAGTCGGCTGGATCGTACGCGTGCACCGTTTCGACAGCAGATTCAGGAATGGCTGTGTCCGGTGTCTCTTCTGCGGCAGGCAACGCATATTCCCGATAGGTCCTGTTCTGCGGTGACTCAAACCAGCGGATCCGGACGTGCGATCGCTGATGTCCGTCCTTGTCTTTGAACACGACACCATCCGGAAGGCTCAGTTCTCTGCCTTTCAACATGATTTCAAAAGCGTCAAACAGGCGGGATGACCGGTCCATGGCAGCCTGCATAAACGACGTGCTGAATCCACCGTGCTCCGCTGCCGCGTTTTTGACCAGGGCAATCGAAGACGGATCCCAGCAGGCATGGATCACCCGTACCCCGTTGAGTTCGAGGCTCATCGGCAGTGTCTGGAACCATCTGACTGCCTTACCCAGTTCCGCCGCAGTCAGCTGCGCCAGCGTGGCAGCATGCTGATTCCTGTTCTTCTCCATGTGGGGGCGAAGGAACTCTTCTGGCTTCTCCGGATCGGACGTGTGGAAGGCGATCGCATTGAACTCGTGGTTTCCCATCACGGCCAGTGCATCACCTTCATTCACCATGCTACGGACGATTCTCAGCACATCGGCGATCTGCGGGCCACGATCAACAAAGTCGCCGACGAAGATCACCTTTCGGGTGGAATGGGCAAACCGGCCCCCGCGGTCGCTGTAGCCGAGTTCCGCGAGCAGTGCTCTCAGTTCGCCTGCGTGCCCATGGATGTCACCAATGATGTCGTACACAAATCTGCTCCAGTGATCGTGTTACTTCTGCTCAAGCCGTCAGACAATAGCCTGAGCGACCTCTCTGGCGTCCCGGTAACTCGTTGACGTATCATCCCTGGTGCGGAACACAGACACATTCATCCAGACCGGGAGCAGGCGGCTTGCCGACCTATCACGAATCGTTCGACGAAGACCCCGGCGGCTGGTTCGGCTGGATCAGCAACGCGCAGGGGCCGCGGCCCCTGGAAATGCGGGACAGCTCTGCCATCTCCCGCAGCCCCTGGT
>JAGQPV010000771.1 GCA_020426545.1 Planctomycetaceae bacterium | reverse complement strand
TCGGGCGGGAGTCTGTACCGGATTTTTCAGGATATCGCGCCGGAGGTTCCGCTGAAGAGCCGGCAGGCTCCCGCGCTGGGGGCGGTGTTCGGTTTTCTGTTCGGCCTGGTGGGGCAGATGCTGCTCAAATAACCGGGAGAGACATCCTCAAGTCGGTTCGCGCCGGGGGGCGGCCGCTATTCGCCAAACAGGGCCCGCAGCCGCTGGTAGTCCTCCGGGGTATCGAGATCCGTCAGCACGCCGGGACTGTCGACCGGCAGTTCTCTGATTCGCCGCCCCGGCTGCTTCATCAGCTGGTTCAGTCCCGTCTCCGGCGGAAGGGCGAACACTTCCGGCACCAGGCTCCAGCGGAAGATGGTCGGATGTCCCCGGCGGCCCTGGTACACCGGGGCCAGTATGTCCGCGTCGCACTCTCCCCAGCAGGCGACCAGCTGTTCCAGTGGCTGATGATCGAGCACCGGGTGATCGGCAGGAACGAGAGCCCAGCCAGCCCCGGGGTGAGGAGAATCCTCCTGCTCGAGGCATTTCAGGGCGTGCTCCACACTCGTCCGCATGTCGGGCGGATCGACTTCGGGGCAGACGACCGTCGCTCCGCAGCCGCGCGCCACGTCCTGCAATTCATTGTCTTCAGCGCGAATCACCACCACACAGCGGCCGAAGCCCGCCTGAGGCAGTCCGTTCAAGAGGCGGGCCAGCACCGGTTGATCGCCCAGGGGCAGCAGCAGCTTGGGGCGGCCCATTCTGCGGCTCAACCCGGCCGCGGGAATCACGGCGGAGAGGGATTGCTCGCCGGCAGAGCAGCTGGATGTGTTCATATGCTTCTTGTTTGTTTGATTATCGAGCATTGTTCGAGTCTGCAATTGTAGAAAATGCACTCTCCTCCGGTTGTACATTCTGCAAAATGCCCCGGTACCGGGATCACTTCACCAGGGCCCTGTTTTTGAGTCAATGCGTAAGTCGAATGATGGGAATGATTTGCATGATGGCGTGCGAAAAAAATGGAAGTGAAACAGCGGTTTGGCGCGCCGAATGCAATATGGTTTCAGCGTGAGTGAGAGAGACCCGAAACCTTGAAGCGGTTGTGAGAGGCTGCTTTTTTGAGGGGGGTCTAAGAGAGGCGAATTCGCCGAAGTCGGCCGTGAGACAGCCAGGCACGGCGAATCGCAACAACCCGAACCATCTGAACCAGTTGTGAGAGGCTGGTTGGAACAGGGTTGAGAGAGGACGGACGTTGTCGGAACCGGCCGTGAGACAGCCGGTTCCGCGGGAGGTGAGAGGCCCGAAACGTCCGCAGGCCAGCCGTGAGACAGCTGGCTGACGAGTGAGAGTAAAACCTGCCGGCCCGGTGACACGGGCTGCACCACACCTCAATTCGGCACCCGCCGACATATCTACGAAAGCCGGCAGGACCTTTGGGTCCTGCCGGCTTTCTGCCTTTGGTGCCGTGGTTCGCTGTGGTGTGGGGCCAGTTCCGACTGTCGGTCCGCCTGGAGCGATATCCCCTGAACCGCCCGTGCACCCCGAGACCACCCGTTGAGGCCCTGCCCCGGTCAGGCTGCGACCCGATTCGGGCAGTAGCAGGCTTACGCTTCGTCGGAGCGGGGGGGCGGAGCGGACCCGGGGGAGATCCGCTGGTCAAACGGATTGCCGCTGGAGGCAGAGCGGTGTTTACGTTCCGCTCTGTTCCGGCGGAAGGCCGTCCAGCGGCAGGCCAGGCCGGCAGCGGCGATTGAAAACCGGATTGCCCAGCCCGCAGCTGGTCCCCACAGGTCCATCCAGGACAGCAGGCAGAACTGGCGATCCACCAGATTCAGCAGCGACGAGGCCACTCCGAAGAACAGCAGGGCATCGCCGATACTGGCCAGTTCGCTGCTGGTCAGACCATCTGGAGGCAGGTTCGAGTCGGGCATGGCCGTCTTCGCAATCGGGAAGACAAGAACAGAGCACACCAGGCAATTGCGCGAATTGCCGAACAGTGTACCATGCCGTCCACGTCAGCCGGAGGAATTCATTTCGGCCGCATCATTCGCAGCCCCACAATGCTCATCAGCAGCCGCCCCCCGCCAAACCAGCCGGCCAGAATCAGAAAGCCGATAAAGCCCACACCCCGGCTCCCGACTTCTCTGCCCAGCTCTTTGGGAACCGCAGCGATAAACACCACCAGCACCAGCAGAGTGGAGAGAAACAGCATCCAGCCGGCCAGTGTCAGGCGGCCCAGATCAATTTCGCTCCAGGTGACGTCGTCATCATCCCCTGCTGAAGAAGAAGAGACAGTCGCCCGCGACTCCGAGCGGCGGGCCTGTTTTTCCTGCCGCAACTGCTGCTGCTGACGGCGGGCCGCATCTCCCGGCCGGATGACTTTGGGCGGCAGCCTGGCCTGTGAAAACAGACTGATCGACCCGAAATCGGATGCTGCGGAACCGGCCAGACCGGTCGCTGCCACGCCCGCGAGGCCTGCCAGCAGATACAGAGGCAGCGCCTGCTCGAGAGTCGCCAGCAAGGTTTCGCTGCGAATGCAGCCTCCTCCCGCGAGGCAGCACAGCCCCGCGAGCAGCAACAGACCGGTTTTCAACGCGAGTGAACGAGACATCGAAGAACTCCTGCCC
>JAGQPV010000770.1 GCA_020426545.1 Planctomycetaceae bacterium | reverse complement strand
CAGGAGCAGCTGGTCAAAGACAAATCCTCACTGATGCCCTCCCGCATGCTGGCTTCCGACGAACTGCAGAAAGTCGTGCGTGCCGCCCTCGACGAACTGGGCGAGCGGCAGCGAATGGCGCTGCTGCTGCACCGTTTTGAAGGAATGAGTTACGCCGACGTGGGCGAAGCAATGGAACTGTCGACCTCGGCGGTGAAATCTCTGCTCTCGCGGGCCAGAGACAGCCTCCGGAGCCGGCTCGAATCCTACGTGCGGCAGCAATAGTTCCTGCAACGGGTCAGCCATCTCAGCCCGTCGAAAGATGGTTCCATCACAGACGTCAGCCGGCCCGCACGCCAGCTGCTGAAACGATCACAACAGAAAACAACAGCCGACCACTCGGGTTGCCCGAATCACAGGACCATCATGGTTGAACCGTCAAACAGGATGGAAAGGCTGACTCCCGAACTGCGGGCCAGTCTGGTCGCTTTCCTTGATGGCGAACTGGATGAAGCCGGCACCAGAGCGATTGAACGCGTGCTGGCACACAGCCCGATTGCCCGGCATGATGTCGATATGCTGACCCGCACCTGGCAACTGCTGGATGTGCTGCCCCGGGCCACCCCGTCGGAAACCTTCACTCAGCAGACCATGGAGACCATTCGCCTCGAAGAGGTGCGTCCGGAGCTGAGCAGCCGGCCCTGGTTTCAGAAACTGCAGCAGGGAACCGTCGCCGTCTGCTGGCTGGCGGCTCTGCTGGTGGCCTCGTCGGTGGGCTTTCTGCTCACCTGGCAGTGGCTGCCCCGGGGAAATGAAACGCTGATCCGCGACCTGGATGTGATCGAACAACTGGATACCTGGCGGGCTGCGGGCGATATCCGCTTCCTCCAGGAGCTGGACCGAAACAACCTGTTTACCGAGGAACCGCCGGACTGACCACCGGGACCTGGCAGCTTTCTTCGCTGCCGGCACAGGCGGATGGTTTCAGGAGTGGCACCTGCAGTTTTCAGTACAGCGGGAAGGAGGAACCAGCCAGATGGCATGGACCACGTGGAAGGGACGGCAGATCCCGGCAGCCGCTTTCGCTTCCGCGGGAGTCATTCTGCTGGTACCGCTGCTCCTCTGGGCCGTCACCGAGGAACCCCCGGAGCTGGCACAGAATCGTCTGCGGCTGGAGCAGATGCCGGCTCTCGAACGGGAGCAGCTGGCCGTCCGTTATGCAGCATTCACCGCCCTGACTCCGGAGGAACAGGAAGAATACCGCCGGATGCACGACGAACTGGAGGAGAATCCCCGCCTGCGGAGTATTCTGCTGAGATACCAGGAGTGGCTGGAGACACTTTCCCCCTGGCAACGGGACGAGCTGGCGAGCACAACGGATGCCAGCACCCGCCGCCGGCTGGTGGAGCAGTTTCTGGCAGAGCAGGAGCAGGAATCCAGCAGTCGGACCCTGCACAGCGGTCGCGTGCGGGGGGGCTTGACGATTTCCGAGTCTGATTTCCAGATACTGGTAGCCGGAATGCTGAACAGTCTGGAACTGAATGAGCAGGAACGGCAGGAGCTGGAAAATCGTCCGCTGATGCAGCGGGCCTCCGCGGTCCTCCTGCGGGTGCTGCAGCGTCCACGCTCCGGTGGCAATGCCTGGCCCGATACGGACGAAATCAAGGTCCTGCAGCAGAAACTCACCAGCCAGCCACTGCAGCGGGCCTTACGGGCAATGCCAAATCCACAGCGAATCCGTCCGCTGCTGCTGAGATCTGTCGCGGGGTACCTGGAAGCCTGGTGGCGGGAGCAGACTGCCGAGACCAGGCCCGCCCCCGATCAGCTGGCCAGTACGTTTGCCGCGCTGACGGAGGACGAGCAGGACCAGCTGATGCGGCTCTCTCCGGAAGCGCAGCTGGCCCGGCTGGAGCGGGAATACTTTAACCAGCACCCCGAACTGAGGCCGGAGGTCGGAGAGCTGAGGCGGGTTATTCAGCAGCTGTTCCAGCAGAATGAAGCCGGCGGACGCGGTGCCGGACCAGCAGGCGCCGCAGCCGGCGGCCACGGCCGGTTCGACCAGCACACCGACAGCCGGCAACTACCCTTTTCCGGTCGAGGGCCACCTTGCCAGGGACGCGGCAAGTCAGAGAAGGAGGGCCGGCCCGGCCGACTGAAACCAGGCCGCAGGAATCCGGCGGCTCTTTCCGGAAAAGCCCCCCGCGACTGACAGCCTTCCGGCCGGGTGCTGTCTCCGTCTCTACAAGAATTTCGCAAAAACGGTGGAATCCCGGAAAATAAGTCCTGGCAGCTGCGCATCGTTACTTTGCCGTCTGCTGTTTAAGACGAGCTGACGGAGAGTTTCGTTGAGTTCTGGTGAGTCCACCTCCGCCGAAGCAGAAGCCGTGAACACGGCCTATCTGGAATGTGCCGAAGATCTTCGCGCATTCCTGAACGGCGTGCTGCGCAATCCGGACCTCGCCAGCGAAGCACTGCAGGCCACCTGGCTGCAGGCCGTGCAGGCGGCCGGTCAATCGCGGTCCGGCAGCAGGCGTGGCTGGCTGTTTCGTATCGCCTGGAATGAATCGCTGCGAATCCGCCGCAGAAAACGCATCGACAGCCGCGCCATGCAGAAGCTGGCCCACGGTTC
>JAGQPV010000769.1 GCA_020426545.1 Planctomycetaceae bacterium | reverse complement strand
GCCCGTGTTCCCGGTGTGCCGCGTCAGCACGGGTGCCATCGGACCCACACTGGCCACATACAGCACCGGCAGCAGGATAACCGCCCACAGCCAGCCGAAGAGAATGGAGCGGCGGCGTGGCTGCTGTCGTACCGTTTCCGCTTCTGGCATGAAAACCTCACTTCCCGCCAGCCAGCTCGATGAAGGTTCCCGTGGCATAAGACGCTTCATCGGAGAGCAGCCAGAGAATCGCCCGGGCGACTTCTTCCGGATGGCCGCCCCGCTGCATGGGAACCGAGCCAGCCACGCGGTCCACCCGGCCGGGCTCTCCGCCGGAGGCATGAATGTCGGTGTAGATAAAGGCGGGCCGCACGGCATTCACCCGAATTCCCTCGGCGGCGACTTCCTTCGACAGGCCAATGGTTAATGTATCCACCGCCCCTTTGGAGGCGGCATAGTCCACATATTCCCCCGGTGAGCCCAGCCGCGAAGCGGCCGAAGAGACATTCACAATCGAACCGCCCGCTCCGCCGTGAGCGGTCGACATCCGGCGAATTGCTTCCCGGCAGCACAGAAAACAGCTGGTGACGTTGGTTGTCAGAATGCGGTTGATGCGGTCAGCCGTCATCTGATCAACCCGCTGCTGCGTCTCCAGAATGCCGGCATTGTTGACCAGTGCCGTCACAGGGCCAAACCGCGCATCTACCGCGGCAAACATCCGCAGGACGTCGTTTTCCCGGGACACATCCGCCTGCACCGCGAATGCCTGCCCGCCGTGCTGTTCGACAGCCTGCACGACTGCGGCGGCCGCGTCACTGTTCCTCAGATAGTTCACGCAGACGGCATATTCCCGGCCGGCGGCCAGCAAAGCCATCGCCGCGCCAATCCCGCGACTCCCACCCGTCACGATCATCACCTGCTGCATGAGGCGGAACCTCCACCAGTACTCTGCTGAAACTCACGCTGAACGGATACACGCTTGGACATTATACTATGGGGACTCTGAAATCATATCTTCAAATGTCTCCGGCATACCTGCCGTAAAAGTCAGGATCAGCCCCTCTGAATCCTGAAAGATGCGGCAGTTGAGTTAATTGGGTTTCGCGTTTCCAGCTCCTTCCACATGGGTCAAATGAATGGAACAGGCTTCCCGCATGGATTTCCGATTTGACGACCCTTTTCGCGATATCTGCCAGCAGATTCTCGATCAGAATAAAACCCCTGATGAATGGAGCGAAATAGAATCGGATGATATGTTCCAGCACGGCCCGTATTGCGGCGGATTCGATGCAACTGAAGGCGAGTTCTGCTTCAGCCTCTATCGGGAAGATGGGGAATTCTGGTTCCAGGTTTCGCTTGAGCAAGTCCGGCAGATTGTGGGGGGAAGACTGAAGTACGTCACGATTCGGCCTTCTGAGTCATGAACTGATCGGCCCGGGAGGCTGAGACGAGGCTGCGGTTCGGTTGCGCCTCAGTCCACCAGCAGATCTTCAACAAACCGGGATTCCGGCCGGATTTCGGCCGCCGGAATATTGACCTGTTCCGAGACGATTTCGACCAGCTCGTTCCACACATCTTCCGGATTCTGTTGACTCCACGACTCCGGCGGGCGGCCCGGTCGAAGTTCCGGGCGGACGAGCCGCACGACATCCCCCACCGTGCGACAGTCCTTCGGAAAACAGACGGCCAGCGGCTGTGTGGCACCGTGCAGCATCACGCCGATGAACATTCCGGCCAGCATCAGCGCCACGCAGGCTCCGGCGAACGAACCGGCACCCAGCATGAAAATCAGCACCACTGCACTACCGGCAACTGTGGCTAAGGTGGTGATGACTCCTGGCCGTTTTAATTCGGGAACGACAGAGCCGAATTTCTGCCGGATCCGGTCCCAGAGCTGCCGCCGTCCGGCGGGCGGCAGCAGTTGTCCCAGTTCGGTCTGTGGACGGACTCTCAACTCTGTGCCGGCCATTCCGGCCAGCGTGCGCCGCAGGGCAAAGAACGGGGCGAATGAAGGGCAGGGCGTCAGGCTGGCGGGAGCAACCTTCGCCGTCATCGGCAGGCGGCACAGAACATACGAGTGCATCTCGCCAACCGTCCGGAATTCCGCGTAATCGTCCTCGGGGATTTCGATCCCGAACCGATCCTCAACCTCCATCACGATTTCGACTGCATCCATTCCCATGGCCGGCCCTCTCAGTCTTCGCAGGTCAGGCTGTGCCTGACTTCTTTCCCGCTCGATGAATCCGATCCCCGCAGACACTGCCTGATAATTCATCAGTGCCTGATATGATCTGAGAAACAGACCGGGACACTGAAAATTAGATTCGTCAGGCACAGCCTGACCTGCGAAAGAGGACCTGAATCTACTTAACGCAGGCTCAGCCGTGTGGCATTCCAGGTAACCGAACCTTCATTGAACTGTCAGGTTGCAGCCAGCGTCGGCTCTCCAGAACAGCATTGCTCGCAGCTCACTTCACCTGCCACACGTCCCGTGAATGGCGGAGCGAACCCTGCAGGCCGTGTTCGGTGAGTTCGTCGGCGAAGGTCGGGCGGGCACCGGTGGCCGACAGTTCGGCGATGAAGCTGCCGTCCGCATTACGGCCCGTGACGCGCGAGGCATACAGATCGTGG
>JAGQPV010000076.1 GCA_020426545.1 Planctomycetaceae bacterium | reverse complement strand
AGACTGGATCCTGCGGAAAACGGCCGAACGCGTGTTCTTCGGTCAGGCTGACTGAAGCCCCATTCCCCTCAGCCGCAGCGAATCTCCACGGGAGTTCGTGCGGGCTGGCCAACTCGCGTCAATTCATTCATTCCAGCCCTGCATGGGCACTCTCCGCTGGAAGACACCGATGGACTCCCGTTACCACATCAACGATACCAGCGAAATTATTTCTCCGGCGGTCGTCGTATTCCGCGATATCGTCCGGCAGAACCTCGACCGGATGCTGGAAATCGCCGGAGATCCCTCCCGCCTGCGTCCGCACTGCAAAACACACAAGATGCCGGCCGTCGTGCAGCTGCAGCTGGAACGGGGCATTCACAAACACAAATGCGCCACCTTCGCTGAAGCGGAAATGCTGGCCGACGCCGGGGCCGATGACATTCTGCTGGCCTACAACCTGGTCGGGCCGAACATCCACCGGGCGGTGGAATTCGTGCAGAAGTACCCCCAGGTGACATTCTCCTGCACGGCGGACCATCCCGCTCCGCTCCAGCAGCTGAGTGAAGCCATGGCGGCCGCCGGCTGCACGATCGATGTGCTGGTCGACATCGATACCGGGCAGCACCGTACGGGCCTGCCTGCGGGAGACGAGGCGTTCAGCCTGTACCGCCAGATTGTGGAAAGCGAAGGCCTGGTGCCCGGTGGCTTCCACGTGTACGACGGACACCAGCATCAGAGCGACCGGGACGAACGCCGAAAGGCCATCGCCGCCGAGTGGAAGAATGTGGTGGCTCTGCGGGACCGGCTGGAAGCCGAGGGCTGGCCCGTTCCGCGACTGGTGGCCGGCGGAACCGCCTCCTTCCCGATTCACGCGGAAAACAGCGACCCGGCCATCGAACTGAGTCCGGGCACCTGCGTGTTCCACGATGTGGGCTACGGCGGAAAGTTTCCCGATCTCGACTTCACCCCGGCAGCCCTGCTGCTGACGCGGGTCGTCAGCCGGCCCACGGCCAGTCGTCTCACCACCGATCTGGGTTACAAAGCGGTCGCTTCCGACCCGCCGGCGGGTTCCCGGGTTGAGTTCCCCGATCTGCCCGATGCCGAACAGGTGCTGCAGAACGAAGAGCACCTCGTCCTCGAAACCGACAGGGCAGGGGAGTTCGCTCCCGGAGACGAGCTGCTGGGCATCCCGCGGCACATCTGCCCGACTTCGGCCCTGCACCGGCAGGTGTATGTGGTGGAAGGCGGCGAGGTGGTTGATCGCTGGGATGTGACTGCCCGCGACCGCCAGCTGACGGTCTGAATGCCTGCCAGAATTCCCGCCTGCGACCCGGAAGATCCCGCCCGATGACGACCCGCCTTGAAACCGGTGTGCCTCAACTCGACCGCATGCTGGGCGGCGGCCTGCTGCCAGGCACGCAGACCGTTGTGGTGGGCGCAACCGGTATCGGCAAAACGCAGCTGGGTCTGCAGTTTCTCGAGCAGGGGCAGCAGCAGGAAGGGCAGCGGGGCATCCTGTTCGACATGACGACCCGTGGCGATTCGCAGAATCACAGCGAATACGCCCGCCGGCTGTTCGACTGGGAGCTGACCGACTTTGCTGTCGACGGGAAAGTGGACCCGGCCGATGTCTGGGATGCCGGGCTGGCCCGCCGGGATTATGTCCACATCTTCCGGCAGAGCGGCCGGCAGGTTTCCATCGGCGATATGGAACCCGACGACTGGCGGGAATGGAAGACCGAACTGGCCCGCAAGCTGGACCACGCGATTGCCTTCTTCTATGGCAACTTTGTGCATGGTGTGCGGCGGTGCGTGATCGACGGCATCGAACCGGTCGACCGGGCCAGCGATTCCTTTCAGATGCGGATGATCGAATACATCGTCCAGCAGATTCTGCGGAAGGAATCGAGCTGGCTGGCCCGCGATCTGTTCCGCGCCGCCTGGCGTTCGCATCAGGAACAGGTCGAACAGCTGTCCTACGAGACCAGCCAGCTGGGCTGCCTGGTGCTGGAGACCAGCCATCAGGTCATGCTGGATGACCTGATTTCCCGGCCCATTGCCAGCGGCGATCTCCTGTCCAACGCGAACACCGTCATTCTGATGGGCAAAATTCGCCAGGAGAACGGAACCGGCCGCGGGCTGTACATCGCCAAGCACCGCGGCAGTGCGTGCGAGGAAACCATCGCCCCGTATCGAATTACAGAACGCGGCCTGGAATTCGAACCGGCAGCCGGCTGAAGGCTGACTTCAGGGGCACTCGTCATTCTCCGGCGAAAACTGCCGGGGACGCCCCCCGCAGTGTGTTGCGCCAGGGTATCTGGCTGCCTGGCAGCAGGAGCCCTATTCGCGGGCTTCCGCATCCCCGTCGGTTTCACCGGGCGGACCCATGTTCACGGCATCGTCCGTGGTCCGCAGGAACTCCCGCAGCAGCACCGTGGCATAGCTGCCGGAAGGCAGGGTCACGTGCAGCTTCAGTCCGCCCTCCACCGGGGTGACAGCCAGGTCTTTCGGACGCACCAGCAGCGGTCGCCGGGTACCAGGGCAGAAGCGGGAATGGCGGGCAAAGTCGGCAATGGCCAGTTCATGGCGGGCCAGCACCTGGGCCTCCCGGGCAGCTGGCTCGTCCAGAGTTTCCATCATCTTCGGCCCGAACAGCGGCCCGGTGGTGACGGTTTCTCCCTCGTTGAACCGTTCCTGTTCGATGGCTTCCGCCGTCACGACGAATCGGCCGCCGCTGCCCACCACCTGCATCACATCGCCGAACAGCACAGTCTGCAGCAGATCATCCCGCATCCGCTCCGCCAGCACCTCGTTGAACAGCTCGGACTGAACCGCCGAGAGCGATAACCGGGTGAGAAACCGCTGACGGGAAGGAGGCAGGTCGTCGGGCCGCATCCGCCCGGCAATCAGGTCCTTCCCGATCCGCAGCGTTTCGTCATCCCGCCCGAACCGCTGCCGTCCAAAGAAGTTGGGGAAACCTGTCCGGCCGATATGCTCGACAATGGCCTCCGCGGTCTGCAGGGCATCGTCCGCCACGTCACGAATCACCAGTTCGAAACGGTTCCCCTTCAGGTGGCCGGTTTTCAGTTTGTTCGAGTGCAGCATGGAACGCAGCAGCTGGACTTCCGGGCTGTCAATCTGGTCGATCCGTTCTTCGCACAGCGCCGGCACGGAAACCCACTGCCGGGTGATGGCCCGACGGTCTTTCATTCCCGCAGTACCGATATCCCGGTAACGGACGTTGAGTACCCGGCCCAGATGCTGCAGCAATTGCTCGTGCGACAGATCCCGCTTCTCGATCCACAGGTACAGGTGATCGCCCGAACCCGACGGTTCATACGCCGGCACTTCTTCGACGACAAAATCCTCGGGGGAAGATTTGATCGTGCCACCGATGCCCGGCAAGCTGGCCGTGACGAATGGTTCGGCTGATGTGGGCACGGAAGTATCTCTCTCCATTTGACTTACGACCCGGAAAGCAGGTCCCGTCCGCAACAGCAGCTGGCGCAGAATCGGCCAGAATGACACGCGGAGAATACGTCACCAGCCCCCGAAGAGCCAGCGTTGGCATCGGATTCCCCGCTGATTCTCCTCCCGAATCACTGATGGCCCGGGGGGGAATGTGCCGATTATTGAGATTGTATGGAATATCGTACCAGCTGCCGCCATTTCTGTTTCGAAGGGAGTCGGCCCATGCGAGGCAGGCATCTCACTGCAGCTTGCTTCCTGCTGCTGACCAGTCTGTGCTTCACCTCGCAGCTGGCCCGAGCCGGCCAGCCGGGCGAAGGTCAGCGCAGCCAGCGAACACAGACCTGGCAGGAGAAAGTGAATTCTCCCGGCTGGGTCGCCATTGTGGGCGAAGTCGCCCGCCCTGGCACCTACGAAACAGCAACCACTTCCAGCAGTCTGCGGGACTTGCTTGGGCGGGCTGGCGGAGTCACGGAAGAGGCTTCCGGCAACCTGCAGGTCATCCGTCGCGGACGACCCGGCCAGCACCTGTTTCTGAGCCCCAATGCCGAACACCCGGTTTACAACGGCGATGTCGTCGTGGTGGAAGGCCGCCGGAATCGCGGAATCGGCACGGGGATCGAACTGCGGAACGGACGCCGCGTCGAACAGAAACCCGAATCCGGCAAAAACGTCTGGGTGGCTTTTGTCCGTCTGCTGGAACGCCCGGTCGTCGTGCAGATTCCTGCAGAAATCGCGACTCCCGAAGGAATCGTCGAAGGCCTGAAGCAGCCGCCCGAGCTGGCTGCCCGACTTGAGATCATCTCCACAGCCAGTCAGCCCCGGCACCGGGCGACCGGACCGCGGCAGATTGCCAACGGCTCTGTCATCGTCTTTCCGGAAACCGGGATCGACTATTCCCGCATTTCGTCACTGCCCGCCGCCTACCGGCTCCACAACGCCGCTGTGGCGGAAACAGCCCCGGCAGCCGAAACCGGTCAGAATCCCGCTCCGACTCTGTCGGCACCTGCTCCCGCACCCGTGCCGGCTGCTCAATCCGCGATCGACATCCGCCAGGCCGCGGGTGAGGAAACCGTCCTCAACCCGAATCCCCCCGGAGACAGCCGCGTGGAGATGCTGCCCGGCCCTCCGGAAGATCTGGGGCAGTCGGCTCTGGTGCCCGCTCTACCCGCCACATCGCGGGATGCCAGCCCCGAAGCCGGTCTCCGTCGCCGTGTTCTGCAGGGTGTGGAAGCACTGCCGGCTCCGCAGGACGGCCCGATGTACGCCGACAACAGCCGGGAGCCTGCCAGACCGTCTGTCTCCGCAGCGGGCTCAGCTCCCGGTCGCCCCGGTCCCGTCACGGGTCCCGCTCTGGCTGGAGCAGCCACCGGTGCCGACTGGCTGGAACGAATCACCCCCAGCGGGCCAGGCACGAGTGGAACCGGTTCCTCCAGCCCGGCAGATCAGAACACAAAGAACGACACCAAAGTCGCCAATCTCGATGAAGACACCCTCAGCGAAGCCGGCACCTGGTCGGCCTCGACGCTGGTCATCCTGACCTTCGGTACGCTGCTGTCGCTGGGCACCTTTATCGTCCTATGGTCGATGTCGGGTGAATCGGAAACGACCGGCAGTCAGCAGCCGTCCGCTACCGCTGCGGCTCCGCTCCAGCGCGATGCCGGTCTCGAAGCGCTGATCCAGAACCGCGTCCCGCTGTCGGTCGAACCAGTCGTTCTGCCCACATCAATGGAATTCTACGGACGTCCGCAGGGAACCCTCAAACTGCGGCTGGAAGCCGGACACGCCACTCCGGCCAGCGGGCCGCACTTTGCTACCCGCACAGCCGGTGCCACAAAACAGCAGGTCACCAGGACGACCGCCACATCGGCCGGCAACAGCCCGTCCCCGGGCGAAGGCCCCATTGATGACGCTGCCGTCCCGGCTTCTTCCGCCGGCCAGACAGCAGAATCGACCAGAACTCACGTCGCAGCGGATGGCAGCGGCTCTGTCTATCGGATGGATGCCGCGGAATCCACAGTGCCACGGCCCCGCAGTATGGCCGGCACCCGTTCGCCCGGTTCACGTCGGGCGGGCCTGCTCGATCGCGTCCTCGCTACTGTCCATGGAGCAAGCCAGAAATGAGTGTCGCTCTCGACTTCGGCACCGCCACCCTCAAATCCCTGCGGAATATCGACGGCCAGCTGAAGGCACGTTCCGCGCCTTCAGTCTATGCAGCCCTGCCGGATTCCCACTCGCGGCGGAAACTGCTGGAACAGCTGAAGATCCCGTCGGCTGTCTGTGAAGACAACCTGGTGATGATGGGGCAGGCCGCCGAGGAATACGCGCGGATGTTCCAGACACCCTGTATCCCGCTGCTGCCCGACGGACGCATCCCCGCCGATGATCCGCCGGCCCGGCAGATGATTGCCTCGCTGCTGCACGCCCTGCTGCCCGAACCGGTGCGGCCGGGCGAACTGTGCAGCATTACCCTGCCGGGAGAACCTCTCACCAGGCAGGAAGAGCAGGAAACCGAGTTCCTCAAGCGGCTGATCCGTCTGCAGGGCTACACGCCGCAGCCGATGTCGGCCGGCATGGCCGTCGTGCTGGCCGAACTGGTGGGCGATTCCTTCACCGGCATGGGCATCAGCCTCGGCGCTTCCTTCACGGAGATCTCCGTCGCAGTCCACGGTGTGGAGATCATCCGCTGCTGTGTGCCCCGTGGTGGCAACTGGATCGACGAGCAGCTGGCCGTGGAAAACGAGCACTACGCCTGGGATTCCTCCGGCCACCAGTTTCTCGATACGTCCCGCTCCCGCGAGTGGAAGGAACAGTGGGGCGGCTCCCTGCAGAAGCCCCGCACCCGCGATGAAAAACTACTGGTCCGGCTGTATGAGGAACTGATCGGCCATGCCGCCGGCAAGGTCTCCGCAGCCCTCTCCAAAAGCCGGCGGGCTGCCGAGATTCGCGGAAAACTGGCCGTGGCTGTCACCGGCGGGCCGACTCACATCGGCGGGTTCGACGAATTCTTCGCCCGCTGCCTGGCCCAGCACGACCTGCCGCTCGATACCGAACGCATCCGTCCGGCGGCTCAGTCGGCCTATACTGTCGCCAGAGGTCTGCTGATTCAGGCCGAGCTGGAAACCGGCACCGCTGCTTCCGCTCGCCGCGCCGCCTGAGTGTGCGGACCAGAGCACCCGGTTCTCCGGTTCACCAGATCCACAGGTTCACGTACCATTCCAGAGTCGGAGCAACGACCGGAATCTCGTACTGCACGCACCATTCCAGCGGCGTATAGAACACAACGAGTGACTGGTACAACGGACCCTCCTCGGGGCCCAGCAGGCTGTTACGTGCCAGCACAGCCACCGGCCCGACGCTCAGCACATACAGCAGCGGCAGCAGCACAATCCCCAGCAGCAGGAACGTGCTCGTCCTGCCCGCTGAAGTGCCGGAGTTGTGATGGCTGTCGTTCATGCGATGGCCCTTCTCTGGTGCCTGCGGAATCAGTCCCGCAGGTCAGGCTGTGCCTGACGTCTTTCCCGGGGCAGAGAGCTCGACGACCACCAGGCTCGTTGCTGCCCTGCGTCGTCACGAACACAGGTCACCCGGCCTCAACCTGTCCATAGACTCAAATACCATTCCAGAGCTGGAGCCACGACCGGAATTTTATACCGCGTGCAAATTACCAGCGGGTAGTAGGGTATCAATAGAGTCTGGTTGAGAGGGCCGTCCCAGGGGCCGAGCCAGCCTTTCGTGTACATCCAGTTGAACGGCCCGATGCTCAGGACGTACAGCACCGGCAGCACCACAATCCCCAGCAGCAGGACAGTGCTCTTACTGCCCGCTGAAGTGCGGGTGCTTTGACTTGCATCATTCATGCCATGGCCTCCTGGCTGGTTGCTTCTGGAACAGGGCAGTGCCCGGCTGTCCGAATTCTAAGCGAACGGTGCCCCCCCGGTGGTACACATTTGATTTCTGCCGCCGAATCCCGCGTCTTTCCCGCCCTCCTTGCGATGTCCCGCCGATGCCTGCACAATCGACGGCGCGGGCCCGATGAAGGCCGCACCGGCAACAGCAGGGTTCACAGCAGGACGGAACGGTTCATGGCGAAGAAGAAAGCCGCAGCGGGAAACAGCACCGGCAACGTGGAAGCACCGCCCTCGTTTGAGCAGTCGCTGGGCCGGCTGCAGGAGATCGTCGATTCCCTCGAATCCGGCGAGCTGGAGCTGGAGCAGAGCCTGGCCCGTTACGAGGAAGGCGTGGGCCTGCTGCGGAACTGCAGTGGTCTGCTGGATCAGGCCGAACTGAAAATCAGCCAGCTGACCGGCTTCGATGCCGAAGGCAACCCGGTGACGGCTCCGTTCGATGCCTCCGCCACGCATCAGCCCGAAGCGCAGCAGGCCGGACGGCGGGCTGCTGCCGGCCGGTCGAAGAAGAAACCGGCCGATGAGGACGAACAGGGCGGCAACGAAAACGGCCCCGCATCGGCCGACTCCAGCGAGCCGGCCGACAGGGACCGTGGACTGTTCTGAATTTCACTTCAATCGCAGTTTCACCCGGGCAGCGTCTGCTGAAGAAGCCCTTGCTGCCCGCAGCTGCTTAATAGTCTCCGACCACTTCGCCACCCGCCATCGTGGCCAGTGCCTCCAGCACTTTCGGGTCGATGTCCTTCGACAGGAACCGCACGGAGCCATCGGCAAAACCGACGTTGAAGCCGTCCGATGTGGGGCCGCCCAGTCCATCCGGCCCGTTGACGTACGGTTTCTTCGTCAGAGCCCGCAGGCTGCCGGTTCCGCCCCGTGACCAGGCTCCCTGATTTCCGCTGGCTTCGGAAATCATCATGGTGTTGCTGGTGCCGTCGGTGATGTCGCGAATCCGTGTCTGCCGGTTATAGCCGAAGATGCCCGCTCCCTTGATGGCGTTCGGCGCGGTCAGCGTCTCCGCACCCACTCCGGCAATCCCCACATAATCTGTGGTGGGGTAGCCGTCCTTTGTCCGCCGCGTCTTGCTGGCCGGGTGTCGCAGCGTGGGAACTTCCGTTTTCGACCACAGGTCGTTTTCTTCGGCATCCCACGCCTTCTCCAGATCAAACTGATTGTACAGCGGAGCCTGGTCGAGGTACGGCAGCAGAGCCACCAGCCAGTTCGTACGTTCTTCTGGCTTGAGACTTTCGACGTCAGCGGTTCCCCGGGGGAAGGCGCGGTGCTGATCGTGGTGGTTGTGCATCGCCAGGCCCAGCATCTTCAGGTTGTTCTTCGACTGGGTGCGGCGGGCGGCGGTGCGGGCCTGCTGCACGGCCGGCAGCAGCACGGCGGTCAGCCCGGCAATGGCCACCATGCTCGATCCGCCATCTCCGCCGCCGAGGAAGGGAATGCCCGGCAGCGATGTTCTCGTCTGCCAGTGAATGCCTTCGTCGTTCACCTCGCAGGTGGAGAGGTTGGGGAACAGCGACCGGGCCACCAGTTCCGCCGGCGGCAGATCGGCGACCGACACCGACAGATCAGCGTCCTGGCCCAGCAGACCCGACTGATTCAATCCCGTCTGTACGGCCGACATCAGCAGCGGCGCCACGCCCAGCAGAAAGCGGTACGACTTCCGCGGATCCGTCCCGGTGATGGAAGTAAACTCCCCGGGCATCGCATCCAGACCTTCCTGCCAGGTCCGGCTGGGCTGCCAGTTGGTCAGCTTCCCATCCAGCCGCAGCAGCAGTGCTTCGGCCGACTGCGGCAGCAGTCCGATGCACAGCCACTTGTCATCGACGGCATAAGTCGGGTTGAACGCCCCGCTGCCCATCTCCAGAGTGACCAGTTCACGGCCATGCTTTTCGGTCGTCCGCAGGCGAACTTCCTCCGGCCGGTTCTGCTCGATGATCGAACCCAGCACATCCTTCAAAGTCCGCTTCAGCGTTTCGGGGTCATCCACGCTGATGGCCAGCCCCATGCCCAGGCCAAACACCGAGTTCCGCGGATCGCCATACACACACACCACATCGCCCAGCGGCTCGAACAGATCCTTCTCCGGATCGAACTGCACAATCGCGGGGATGTTGTCGATCATGCCGTTGATCTGCGCTGCCGTGTCTTCCGGCAGCAGCGCGGCCACATCGCGAATCACCTTCAGATGGGTCTGGTACAGCTTCGTCCAGTCCACGCTGCAGGCATGAAAACCCGAGGTGCTGAACGGCAGCGGCGGCAGGTCTTTCATCGTCAGCGCCCGCTGATCGGCCAGCGACAGCAGACCGGTGCGGGGAGCGGGCGCTTCGACCGTCGTTTCCGTCCAGGCCGCCGGGCCGCGGAAACCGGACTGGGTCACAATCGCCCCCAGCTGATCCAGCCCCAGCGCCTTGAGCACCTGGTTGATCGTGGGCGGGTTTTCAGGGTTCACCGGCTGCAGCGGGAACTCGCCGAACTTGTTCCGCAGCAGACCAAAATCGAACCAGCCCAGCATGGCCCGTTCGTAATCCGGCTTCGCAGCGCCGTACTTCTTCCAGGCGGCACTGGCGGTGATGTTCGGTGTCGTTCCCTCGGCCACGTCGATGGTCGCCTGGATGGAACTGATACCGGCGGCAATCACCATGTGACTGCCCTCGGTCCACCAGCCAATTTCCACGCCGGGTGTGCCCGGAATGATGGTGGAAGCCACCTGCCGGCCGGAGATGTCATTCTCCTGCAGCTCGATGCCCTCCTTCTCGCCCAGCTTACGGACGAGCGCCGTCAGTCCGGGCGTCATGTGGCCGGCTTCGTGCAGCACCACCACCACATGGGGCAGGGGAGGGCCCTGATCATCGGCCGGCAGCGAAACGGCCAGCGAGAAGCCCTTCGCCATCACGTGCTGCATGCCGACTTCCAGCGCCTGCATTTCCGCCTGGTCCGGCCCTTCCTGTCCCTGCTGCTGCTGTGCCATTTCACCGATGGCCTTGCTCACCTTGTCGATGGTGGCCATCACGCCGCTTTCGTACAGCGCCTTGTGCGCTGCCGTTTTTTCGAAAGCTGCGCGGTGTGCTTCCTCGCCATCCCAGCTGACATAAGCCACCGCATGCTGAGACAGAATCTCCTGCGGCGATTTCGCCTTCGCCGCCTTGTCCTGCTGTGCCTGCCCCCACGGAGCAACCAGCAGGCACAGGCCCACTGTCACGCCGATGGTCAGCGTCCAGGCGATACGTGAAACCGTTGGTGACATCCTCAAATACTCCTTCAAATCCAGATTCCGTGTTCAACTCAAGCGCGGTACGTCGTTAGTCTTTGCTCGCCTCTATCTTCTGGCCGGCCTGTCTCACGGGAGATCCTGCTCTCCCACCTGTTCTCCCCCGGCAATGGTCACCAGCTTCTCCAGCACGGCCGGATCTGCCTCAGCCGAGATCCACCGGACGGCGCCATCGGCAAACAGCATATTGGCTCCGGCAGGGCGGAAACCACCCAGCCCGTCTGGCCCGCCGATATAGGGCTGCGCGGTCAGCCCCCGGACAGTCGAATTCCCGCCGGCTGCCCACGCCCCGGGATTCCCGGCCGCCTCGCTGACCATCAGCGTATTACTCAGTCCATCGGTCACATCGCTGAATCGTGCAGCCCGCGTATAACCAAACATCCCGGCCCGCTTATGGTCCACGGGCAACGTGGGTGAGTCGGCCCCCACACCAGCCAGGCCCACATAGGAAGTAACGCCATAACCCGCCGCAGTGAGGGACTGCGAACGGCCCGGGTGCAGGTATAAGCCGACGACTCGCTTCGAGGGTCGCTCGTTCGGGCCGGCGTTCCACGCCTGCTGTTTATCGAACTCATCGTCCAGCCCTGACAGTTCCGCATATCTCAGGATCGCCACCAGCCAGCTCGTCCGCTGCTCGGTCTCCAGTTCGGCCACCTCCATCGTGCCCGGCGGAAGGGTCCCTTCCACGTCGTGGTAGTTGTGCAGGGCCAGCCCGATCTGCTTCAGATTGTTCTTCGACTGCACACCACGGGCATTGTCCCGCATTCCGCCACAGCCCGGCAGATACAGCAGGCAGCTGCCGGCACACAGCCCGAGGACCAGCATGCTCAAGGTGCGGAGGGAAGCAGAAGACATGGCGGCAGCCCTGCTGGGCGAACTGTATCGGGAAATAGATTCCGGCAGATGCCGGCCTGGCCCACAGATGGCCAGCTGCCCTTCAGTATGACGGCCCGACTGCCGGACGCAATTCAATTTCGTAATCCGCGAATCAGAACACACCTGCCCGTTTTACGCTGCCTGCCGGAACCTCCAGCAGACGGCAGGTGGCCTTTGCCCCTTTCGTTTGAACCGGCTGTCAAGTACCCTCAGCCCGTGGCGTCTTCCGGCGAAGCCCGCGCTCCGGCTCCGCCCGGGACCAGCCACTTCCCGAGAGCAGCCGACAGGCTCGACCGGCTGGCTCTCAGACCACACCTGATGGCGGACCGGAAATCCTGGCCACCGACAGCATGACCTGGTTTATTTCCTGTCCTGCCTCAGCATGCAGCGGGGGACGACAGGTTTCCGGACAGTAACTTGAAGGAGCAGGCACGTCTCTCATGAAACGCGAGCATTTTGATGTGGCCGTCATCGGCACCGGCCCCGGCGGCGAAGGGGCTGCCATGCAGGCCCGCAAACTGGGCCGCCGGGTGGCTGTGATCGAACGGTTCGAAGAGATTGGTGGCGGCTGCACGCACTGGGGCACCATTCCCAGCAAGGCACTGCGATTCGCCATCTTTCAGGTCACTCACCTGGCCAGCCTGCCCCAGTTTCATGACCTCCGCCGCAGCATTCCCGACAGCTTCGCCGACCTGCGGAAATCAGCGGCCCGCGTGATCGAGAAGCAGGTGCGGATGCGGGAAGGGTTCTACGACCGCAACGACGCCCCCATCATTCGCGGGGAAGGCCGCTTCATCGACTCACACACGATCGAAGTCCTGCAGTCCAACGGAGCCCGCCAGGAACTCACCGCCGACTTCGTCGTGCTGGCCCCCGGCTCACGGCCTTACCGCCCGCCCGATGTGGACTTCGATCACCCGAGGATTTTCGACAGCGACACCATTCTCGGCCTGGAATGCACGCCCCGCTCCATCACCATCTGCGGTGCGGGCGTCGTCGGCTGCGAGTACGCCTCCATGTTCCGCAATCTCGATGCCAAGGTGAATCTGGTCAATTCACGCGACCAGCTGCTCTCATTCCTCGACGATGAAATCATCGATGCACTGAGCTATCACCTGCGGGACCGGGGCGTCATCATTCGGCAGAATGAGATGTACGACCGGATCGAAGGTCAGGACGACCATGTCGTCGCACACCTCAAATCCGGCAAGCAGCTGAAAACCGACATCCTGCTGATGGCGATTGGCCGCACGGGCAACACCGACCGGTTGTGCCTCGACAAAGTCGGGCTCGAACCCGACAGCCGCGGACAGCTGAAAGTCAACGAGCACTTTCAGACCGACGTGCCCCACATCTATGCCGTGGGCGACGTGATCGGCTTTCCCTCACTGGCCAGCGCCGCCTACGTGCAGGGCCGGTACGCCGGCATGCATCTGGTGCAGGGCGAAGCCGAACGGACCATGGTCAAGGAGATCCCCACGGGCATTTACACCAGCCCGGAGATCAGTTCCATCGGCCGTACCGAACGGGAGCTGACAGAAGCCAAAGTGCCCTACGAAGTCGGCCAGTCAATGTTCAAGAACCTGGCCCGGGCACAGATTACCGGGCAGACCACCGGCATGCTCAAGCTGCTGTTTCACCGGGAAACGCTGGAGATTCTCGGGATCCACTGTTTCGGGGCGAATGCCTCCGAGATCATCCATATTGGCCAGGCCATCATGCTGCAGGATGGCCCGGCCAATACGCTGATGTACTTCATCAATACCACGTTCAACTACCCCACCATGGCCGAAGCCTACCGCGTGGCAGCCCTCAACGGATGGAACCGTATCCGCTGATCCGCTGGCTGAAGCGTCCCGGCATTCGGGCCGCCGCACCGACAGAACACATCTCTCAGGCAGACTGCCGTACGAAGCGGCGGTCGCCCGACTGCGAGGCTGCCAGCTTATTTGTCTTCCGGCGCTTCTTCAGATTCTTGAGGCTGCTCATTAACGTCCACGACCGTGCCCATGGTGCGGGCTTCACCCCAGTTGAACGCATCGGCAATCGTCGGATCGTCCCACGGGGTCCGTGTCCGGTGTCCGCAGCCACAGGAACTGCCACCGCGACCAAAGCGGAACTCCAGCCCCGTAATGGCGGCCCAGCCACCGCGGTCTTCGTAGTGTGTATCCACGAACGCGTACAGGTTCTCTCCCACCGGCCGTCGAAGCGACAGATCCACATATGTGGTATTGATCTTGTCGCGATAGCCCACGGCCACATTCACCAGGTTTTCGCCGATATAGCCGGCGAGGTAGGCGGCCGCTTCCTGCGTCATATAGAAGTTGCCCACCGCCCCCTGGTTATTACCGCGGAAATACAGCGGGTTGTTCTCATCTTCCCCGGTTTCGATGTACCGCACACCGACCGACCAGTTCTCGGTGACAGCATAACCCAGATAGAACCGGTACATCGTCAGGTCGAGATCTTCACCGCGGGAATCGCTGAACCAGTCGTAAAACGCACCGCCACCCACCCGTTCCAGACCGTGGTCGGCGAAGGGCGAGGCCATGCGGTACACGCCGATTGATGCATAGGACTGCGTCCCGCCGCTGATGTGATTCAGCTTGCCGGCACCGTACCCACCGAACGATTCCGTCAGCGGAATGATTCCGTCCAGGCCATACGTCCCGCCGACTTTGGAATCGGCTTTGGGATGGTCGTAATAACTTAAACCACCCC
>JAGQPV010000768.1 GCA_020426545.1 Planctomycetaceae bacterium | reverse complement strand
AACCGGGACATCCGGCCGATTCTGTCGGACGCCTGTTTTCAGTGCCACGGGCCGGACAGCGTGCAGCGGAAGGCCGATCTCCGGCTGGATACCCGCGAGGGCCTGCTGGGTGACGGCCAGGGCAATGGAACGGTCCGGAATGGCCAGCCCGAGGCGAGCGAGCTGTTTCGGCGCGTCACGGCGCAGGATGCCGACCTGCGGATGCCGCCGCCCGGTTCGGGAAAGAAACTGACGCAGAAGCAGATTGACCTGCTGGAACGCTGGATTCGCGAGGGGGCCCCGTGGCAGAAGCACTGGTCTTTCCTGCCCGTCACCCGGCCGCAGCCGCCCCGGGTGGAACCCGTGGAGAACAGGGACTCCCCCCGGAATGAGATCGACCAGTTTGTGCTGGCGCGGCTCGACGCGGAACGCCTGCTGCCCGCGCCGCCGGCCAGCCGCGAGACGCTGATTCGCCGGGTGACACTCGATCTGACCGGCCTGCCGCCCACTCCGGAAGAAGTCGACGCGTTCCTCGCCGATGACTCGCCGGAAGCCTGGGACCGGGTGATCGACCGGCTGTTTGCTTCGCCCCGGTATGGCGAGCGAATGGCGACCGTCTGGCTGGATGCCGCCCGGTACGCGGATACCAACGGCTACCAGACCGACGCCGAGCGGTACATGTGGCGGTGGCGGGACTGGGTGATTGAATCGTTCAATGCGAATCAGCCGTTTGACGAATTCACCATCGAGCAGCTGGCGGGCGACCTGCTGCCGGAACCAACGCTTGCCCAGCAAATTGCCACCGGCTTCAACCGCAATCACCGGGGGAATGGCGAAGGCGGAATCATCGCCGAGGAGTACGCCGTCGAATACGTGGTGGACCGCGTGGAAACCACATCGACCGTGTGGATGGGGCTGACACTGGGCTGTGCCCGCTGCCACGATCACAAATTCGACCCGTTCTCGCAGAAGAATTTCTACGAGCTGTATGCCTTCTTCAACAGCATTCCGGAGAACGGGCGGGCGAACAAATACGGCAACTCTCCGCCCGAGGTTCGGGCACCAACTTACGAACAACAGGCCCAGCTGGAATACCTGGAGAAGGAGCTGCATTCCCTCCGTGCTCAGCTTGCCGGCCAGCAGCCCCGGCTCAATCAGGCCCGGGCCGCGTGGGAAGCTGAAGCCAGCAAGCTTTCGGCCGGTAACGAGGCTCCACGACGGAACCGGCTGCTCGACTGGACGTTCACCCGGGGGCTGGAATCTCACCTGCTGCTGGACGGCGAACTGCGGGACCTGGCCGATGACGAAAAAAAACGCAGCGGCAAGCCCTCCGCGGGAGAGGCCCAGTTTGCCGCTGGCCCGCCAGTTCCTGGCGGCAGAGCAACTCAGTCCCTGCAGCTGGACGGCAGCCAGGTCATCGAAGTCGGCGATGTGGGCGGCTTCGACTTTTACGACCGGTTCACGTTTTCCGCCTGGATTCTGCCCGAGAATCCCGATGCGGGCATCATTCTGTCCCGCATGGAAGATGCAAATCTGGACGAGTCGAAAGGGTACCAGCTGCGGCTGCGGAACGGTCACCTGGAGGCCGATTTCGTCGTCCGCTGGCTGGATGATGCCCTGCGGGTGCACAGTCGCGATCCGCTGCCCGCTCAGGGCTGGCAGCATGTGGCCGTCAGCTACGACGGGAGCCGTCTGGCCTCCGGCGTGCAGCTGTACGTCAACGGGCAGCCTGTCCCGCTGGTGGCCGATCTCGATGAAATGAACCAGCCGTTCGATTCGACGGAACCCCTGCGAGTGGGCGGTGGGGCCGCTGCGGAAGCCCGGTTTCACGGCCAGCTGGCCGACGTGCGGGTGTACTCCCGCCTTCTGACGCCGGCCGACGTTCAGATTGTGGCAACTCCCGGGCAGATTGATGAACTGGCCGCCATTCCTCCCGCAGACCGCTCCGCACCACAACAGGCGAAGCTGGACCGCTACTTCGTGGAGGTCGCGGCTCCGCCGGAAATTGTCCTGCTGCAGCACAAGCTGACCGAACTGACCGAGAAGCGGGACGAACTGATTCACAGCCTGCCCACCGTGATGGTGATGCAGGAACTGCCCGAACCACGGCCCGCCCATGTGCTGCTGCGGGGGGAATACAATCAGCCTGGCGAGCAGGTCAGCCGCGCCGTGCCCGCTGCCCTGCCCCCCCTGCCGGCGGGTGTCCCGCGGAACCGGCTGGGCCTGGCGAAGTGGCTGGTCCACCGGGACCATCCGCTGACCTCACGGGTGATGGTTAACCGGCTGTGGGCCCTCTGCTTTGGATACGGCCTGGTGCGGACTCCAGAGGACTTCGGTTCTCAGGGCAGCCAGCCCACACACCCGGAACTGCTGGACTGGCTGGCGGTGGAATTCATGGAACCCTCCAGCCCGGAGGCCACGCCGTGGAATGTGCAGCGGATGCTGCGGCTGATCGTCAGCAGTGCCACCTACCGCCAGTCCTCGCGCATCACACCGCAGCTGGCGGAACGCGATCCGAAGAACCAGCTGCTGGCCCGCGGGCCGCGTTACCGGCTGCCGGCCGAGATGATTCGCGACCAGGCCCTGGCCGCCAGCGGCCTGCTGGTGGAAAAACTGGGCGGCCCGAGTGTGAAGCCCTA
>JAGQPV010000767.1 GCA_020426545.1 Planctomycetaceae bacterium | reverse complement strand
CCCTGTTTCCGCAGGACTTCGTCTCCGGCCAGGTGCCCGCGGGAATCGTTGATTTTCTTGAAGTGATCGATATCGCCCATGATGATGGCGACCGGCTGCTGCGGTTCGGTGCTGGTGGCCAGCAGGTCATCCAGCTTTTCCCGGAAGCTGGCGTGATTGAGCAGCCCCGTCAGTCCGTCGCGGCGGGCCATTTCCTGCACCCGGTGGAACAGCTGTGCGTTCTTGATTCCCAGTGCATAGATGTCGGCCAGAATGTACAGCAGCCGGAGGAACCGGCTGGTATCTTCGGCGGTGCGGTCGACAACCAGCAGGCCGATCAGCTCTCCACCGACTGCCAGCGGAGCGACCGCATCGGGCAATTGGCCGTCTTCTTCCTCGAACAGCGGGTGGAGTGCAAGGTCTTCCTCGACACTGCTGCGGGTGAGGATCTGGCGTTTTTCGATGACCCAGCGTCCCATTCCGGTGGCGACGCGGGGACTGTACTCGTGCTGGTCGCGAGACCGTTCCGGCAGCGGGTTCCGCAGAGTCTGCTCGCGTGCGTTCCACAGCCAGACCTGGCAGGACTCGCAGTCCAGCGAGGCCCGGGCCGTGCTGATAATGGTAGGAACCAGCGATTCCAGATCCAGATTGGTCGAGATGCGCTGGCTGATATCCTGCAGGGTGAGCAGCAGCAGTGCATAGCTGATGTTGTCTTCGTGATCGACCGTCTGTTTCGGGCCGGGCGGATCCTGCAGATTCCGCGCGCTGATTCGCTCGGCCGCGGTGGCCAGTTCGACTGGAGTTTCCAGAGCGGGTCCGTCGGCCGACAGATCCCGCAGGATGCGCTCCCGCTCGTAGAGTTCCCGCACCAGCTGGTCCTTCTGCCACCGCAGGCGGCCGATTTCCCGGCGATCCAGCGCGGCACCGGCTCCCGCCAGAGTGGCTCCGGAAGCCAGTGTGACAGCCGCAAACAGGCAGTAACCCAGACCCAGTGTTGCGCCCGGGTGCGTTTGTCTCAGCAGCGTTTCCACCACACAGCAGACTCCGCTGAGCACGGCGACCACGGCGAGGGACCGGGGCTCCAGCCGCACAGCTGCCGCCAGCAGTGCCGGGGCCAGCAGCGCGCAGGCTGCCGCGCCTGGCGTCCAGTTCCAGAGGTCGCCCAGAAAGGCCGCCACGGGACACAACGACAGAATCAACAGGGCCCATAGCGTCAGTGGCTGAGCTGGTGCGGATTGTTCTTCCATGGGTCGATGACCAGTCGAGAGTTCTCGTTCAATCTGGCGGCGTCGGTGCCGGGAGTCTCCTCGTCAGACTGCGGCGTTCTACTGCCCGGCTCGCGTGGACTGGCCGGGCAGATCGTGCGGCGAGGTTTATGGTTGACTCGTGCTGTCGCAGAACGTCTCCCGCTGCCTGGTGTCTGGTAGAGGCCGCCGGCTGGGGAACAGCTGGGGCGGCTGTGGCAGCGAATGTGGTGAAGGTGATCGGAACTGTGCAACGGAAACGGAAAGTGACCGTGGATGCGGTCAGTCGTTTGGCCGGGCCGCGGCGGCGGATCGGGAGAGACTCGGACTGGAGAAACGGGCCGCAGGCTGAGCGGGGCTGGCCTCAGTCAGCGACGTTTCACCGGTCTGCAGCAGAGACTGCACCGTGAGCAGCAGTTCCCGCGGGCTGAAGGGTTTGGCGATCAGCACCAGGCCGGCGTACAGCTGCTGCAGGCTGGCGGCGTCGTATTCGAAGCCCTTGGCTGTGAGCAGAATGACCGGCAGAGAGGCCATTTCCTGCTGCAGCCGCACCTGGCGAATCAGCTCAAGGCCATCCATGCGGGGCATCTGCAGGTCGGTAATCAGCAGGTCGACGTGGGTGCGGTTGAGTTTGTCCCAGCCTTCCGCTCCGTCGGCTGCCGTGATGACGTTCAGTCCCGCGCGGGACAGTTTCATCTGCAGCGCGCGGAGGATGAAGGTTTCGTCATCGCAGGCGAGTACCGTTGGTGTCGTCATGTCGAACCTCCCTGTCTCCGGGTGAGTGCCCCTGCTTCCGCCGCGGGTAATGTGCGGAAGGAGCAACCGGGTTCAGCCGGAGACCACCTGAGCCCCTGCGGGCTTCGAGCTGTGGTGACTGTCAGTCAGTTCCGCACAGGGCGTGTGCGGGAATCAAGCGCGTATGCTGAGTGGCTGATTCCGGGATCGGTTGGAGGCCGCACTACCGCACGGCGCCCGGCACGATCTGTGTGGAATCGGACTTCTTCTTCGATATTTTCAGGTGCCCCAGCGGAATGCTGATTCCGAAGCAGCTGCCGCTCCCTGGCGTCGACTGCACGGTCATCCGTCCGTTGTGCAGCTCCGAAACAATGCCATGTACCAGCGCCAGCCCCAGGCCAGTGCCCGTGGCGGCGGAGGTGTTTTCCGGCACGCGGTAGAAACGTTCGAAAATATGCGGAAGCGAACTGGCGGGAATGCCCATGCCCGTGTCCCGCACTTCGATCTCGGCCGAGGTCTCGGCCATGCGGCTGCGGAGCCGCACTTCTCCCCCGGGCGGGGTGTATTTGATGGCGTTCGACAGCAGGTTGATGATGGCCTGGCCGAACAGGTCGCGGTCGAGGCAGACGGGCAGGTACAGCCCGCTGAGTTCCGGGATGAGC
>JAGQPV010000766.1 GCA_020426545.1 Planctomycetaceae bacterium | reverse complement strand
GTTTCAGGATCACCACCTGCTGCCGCAGTGTACGGTGCTGGAAAATGCGCTGATTCCCCTGCTGGCGGGTGCGGGGGCCACAGCGGCCGACGAACAGCGGGCCAGGCAGCTGCTGGAACGGGTGGGCCTGGGCGACCGGCTGACACATCGTCCGGCTCAGCTTTCCGGCGGAGAACGCCAGCGGGTGGCCGTGTGCCGGGCCCTGATCTGCCAGCCCGAACTGCTGCTGGCCGACGAACCCACGGGCAATCTCGACCAGCGCACGGCGGAAGCGGTCGGCTCGCTGCTGCTGGAACTGGCACAGGAGCAGAACACTCTGCTGATCTGTGTGACACACAGTCGCGAACTGGCCGCGCGGTTCCCGCAGCACCGGGAACTGGAAGACGGCAGACTGGTGGATCCCTCATGACACGTTCCAGCCTGATGTTCCGCAGCATAACTTATCACTGGCGAAACAGTCTGGCGGTGATTGCCGGGGTGATTGCCGGAACTGCTGTGATTGGCGGTGCGCTGATCGTCGGCGACTCCGTCCGGGGCAGCCTGCAGCAGATGACGCTCGATCGCCTGGGCGATATCGATCATGCACTCACCTCCCAGCGGCTGCTGACGGAAAACCTGGCCGAACGGCTGGCCGAGCAGCCCGAGTTTCAGCAGCAGTTCTCCGCCGTGGCCCCACTGCTGCTGCTGCAGGCGACACTCGAAGTCGAAACCGCAGCCACCGGGGGCACGGCCGCAACCGGCTCCGGATCGGGCAGCCATGCGGGTGGAATCCGCCGCGTCAACCAGGTGCGGCTGTACGGAGTGGACGAGCGGTTCTGGAAACTGGCAGCGACCGGCGGCCAGGCCGAACCCGAAGCCGGGCAGATCATTCTGAACCAGCGGGTGGCCGAGCAGCTGGGAGCAGAAGCGGGCAGTACGATTTCGGTTCGACTGGAGACACCCAGCGCCATCCCTCGGGATACCCTGCTGGGGAAGACTCAGGAAGCCTCAATCGAGCTGAACCCCACCGTGCAGGTGGTGCTGCCGGAGGCTTCCGGCCTGGGGCGGCTGGAGCTGAACCCGAATCAGCAGCTGCCCCTGGTGGCTTTCATGCCGCTGGACGAACTGCAGCAGGCCCTGGACATCTCGGAGATTCGTCGGACCCGCCGCAACCCGGAAGGCCGGGAAGCCCAGGTGAATGCGCTGTTTGTCTCGGCCCGCGAACCTGGCGATTCCCGTGGTGCCAGTGCCCCGGCCGCGGCGGAAACGCTGAACGGCCTGCTGCAGAAATCGCTGTCGCTGAAAGACGCCGGCCTGCGGGTCGTGGTGAACGAGGATTATCGGTACCTGTCGCTGGAGAGCGAGCAGCAGATTCTGGGCGATGTGTACGCCGCAGCCGGTCGCGAAGCCGCCCGCCAGCAGGGGCTGGAAACCTCGCCCGTGCTGGTCTACCTGGCGAACGAACTGCGGAATGCCAGCCTGGACTCGACCGAAGGTGAAGAGGCGCCTGTCTCGAAGTATTCCGTTGTAGCGGGAGTTGATCTGTCGGCGACACCCCCGTTCGGCCCCCTGCCCTTTGCCGGCGAACCACCCGCACTGCCGCTGAAACCTGCTTCTCTGGCGAAGCTGCCTGCCGACAACCGGCAGTCAGCCGATGAGGAGTCCACGCTCCAGGAGGAACACCCCCTCGAAGAGAAGCTGACTCCCGAAGGCGGGCCGGTGGTGATTAATGACTGGCTGGCCCGCGACCTGCAGCTGAAGGTGGGCGACTGGCTGCTGGTGAAGTATTTCCCGGTGGGGTCCAACGGGTACGGCGAGGAACTTGAGCGACTGTTTCACGTTCGCGGCATCGTGGAGATGGAGGACGAGGACCGGGAGCCGACCCGGGCCGCCGATCGCGGGCTGACTCCGGAAGTACCCGGCATCACCGATGCGGAAAACTTCGACGACTGGGAACAGCCCTTCCCGATGAAACTGCCCGTCCCGGCCAGGGACGATGAATACTGGGGCGAGTACCGGGCGACGCCGAAAGTGTTTGTCCCGCTGGCGACAGCTCAGGAATTGTGGTCCAGCCGGTATGGTTCGCTGACTTCCCTGCGGGTGGCCGTGCCGGAGGAAGACAATCTGCCGCAGCTGCGGGAACTGTTCACCGAAACCGTGCTGCAGCAGCTCGACCTGGCCGAGGCGGGGCTGACATTCGAAGCCGTCAAGTTCCGTGGCTTGCAGGCGGCCAGCGGCACGACTGACTTCGCCGGCCTGTTCATCGGCTTCAGTTTCTTTCTGATTCTCTCGGCCATGATTCTGATTGGCCTGCTGTTCCGGCTGGGCATCGAGCGGCGGGGCCGGAATATCGGTCTGCTGTCGGCCGTGGGGTTCTCGCCGAAGCAGGTGCGGTGGCTGTTCCTGCAGGAAGGACTGGTACTGGTGCTGGTGGGGGCCCTCATCGGCACGGCGGCCGCTGCCGGCTATGCCCGGATCATGGTGTATGGGCTGAAGACCTGGTGGATCGGCGCGATCGGCACGCGATTTCTCGATGTCTACCTGATGCCGGCCAGCCTGGCGATGGGCTTTGGGATCTCGGTGGTTGTGGCTGGTGGAGCGGTGCTGTGGGCCCTGCGTGGCCTGCGGCAGCTGAGCCCGCGGAGCCTGC
>JAGQPV010000765.1 GCA_020426545.1 Planctomycetaceae bacterium | reverse complement strand
TGTGGCGAGAGCATGCAGCAGTGGCTGCCCGACCGTCAGTTGCCGCGTGCCACCGCGCCCGGTGAGCAGCCGCTGCACGGTTTCCCGCACCATGGGGACGAAGGCTCCACCGCCCAGCGTGGTCCAGGTCGACCACTGATCGTCGGCACTGGTGGCAAACAGAATGATTCGCCCCTCTCCGACTTCGGCCTCCACAATGGCCGGGTCTCCGGAGGACAGCGGCAGGACCGTGGAGACGGCCGCATCGGGCAGCGGCACAATTTTGAGGTATTCCCAGATCAGCGTGGATTCCAGCCCGGTGCCGGGACTCTCCTGAAACGGAGCCACAATGGGATGGGACAGATCATTGGTATCGAAGGACCAGGTGGTGGAGGGATTGCGGGCATTGCCCACCCGTCCATCAAACCGGACCGGAATGAGTGGATTTTCCGGCTGGAAGACTGTTTCGTTCCATCGCTGGGTGAGAATCCGGTTGCCGGGAAAAATGCCAATACCGCCGCCGGCTTCGGCAAATGCGCGCAGCATGTCGGTTTCGCGGGAGGTCAGCACGGCCACATTTGACAGCAGCACGCAGTCGTACTGATTGAGGCTGGTCCGCGACAGTTCGGCATCGGGTACGGTCTGAAGTTCCAGCCGGGAACCGGTTGCCCCGGGTTCGTTCTCGGACTGCAGGGCATTGCTCAAGTACCAGGTGGCCTGACGCTGCGGGAGACCGGCGGGAACTCCGTTGACCAGCAGCACCCGGAACCGGTCGTGTACCGGCAGCACGATGCGGCGGGTGTTGTCTGCCGGCAGCAGATCTTCCGGCAGGCGGACTTCCAGCACCTGCTCGCCGCCTTCCGTGAATGTGTGAGTGAACTCCGCCACGGTTTCGCGTTCGGCATCGAAACTGATGGTTCGGCTCTGTGTGACCCGTCCGCCGGCCACCAGTTCGACGGTTCCGGATGCGGGGGCGGTGGGGCCGCTGGATGTGATGACCGTGCGGATCAACACGGGCTGACCGACGGAAATCAGCTGCTGCTCCACCAACAGTTCCTTCACCGCCAGGTTCGGGCTGAGAGCCGTTCCAGTATCCAGAACCGACAATGTGCTGCCTTCGGCCAGCCGGGCCAGCCGGGAACGCAGTTCCTCCCGTTGGGCGGCCACATCGGGCCACCAGGTGGAACGCTGCAGATCGCTGATGAGGTAAACCTGCCTCCGCCGCATTTCCGGCAGCTGCTGAACGGCGCGGGAAATCTCTTCCAGAGTGGGGGCCAGTTCCGCCTGTCCCCAGGCCTGTTCCAGCCGGTCGATTTCCCGCAGTACTTCATTCTTCTGCCAGGAAGGCCTGGAGATTACCGAGCGGGGGCCGGACCCCGTGAGACGAATCAGGTTGAAAGCATGTCCCTGCGGGGCCGAGGACACGATGCGTCGGGCCATTTCCCGTGCCCGGTCGAACCGGGTTTCGCCTTCGTGCCGGTAGCTCATGCTCAGCGAATCGTCGATCACAATGATGTGATGCGCGGGCTGCTCCGTTCCGAAGAACCGCGCAAACGACTCCGCATACGGTCGCGCCAGCGCCAGTACCACCAGCAGCACAATCAAAGTGCGGACAATCAGCAGCAGCAGGTGTTCGAGTCGGATGCGGCGCGAGCTGGAGCGAATGGCCTGCTGCAGAAACCGCATGGCGGCCCAGGTGGTTTCGCGGTACCGCCGCCGATGCAGCAGATGAATCAGAATGGGAAGGCCGCCCAGCGCAAGGCCCCACAACAACAGCGGGTTGCCGAATCCGAATGCAAAAATCACGTGGTCACCCGCATCTGTCGTCCGTCAGAAATGAGCGATAGGAACGGCACCGGCCCGGCTGATGGCCGGTGTTCTCAGGCCTGCTTCAGGTGCCGGGCAAAGACCTGCCGGACGTGCTGCCACATTTTCGGCGAGAGCACATGCCCGGCTCCTTTTTCAATGAAGGTGGTCAGGTTTTCTTCGGCGTGCACCCGCTGCCAGGCAGCCTTCAGGATTTCCAGAGCAGCGGGAATATCTTCGATGGGTGTCCCGTGGTCTTTCTCGCCGATATTGAGGTGCAGAGCGCGGGGAGCAATCAGCGCGGCGATATCGGGCGTATCGCCGTACTGGTACACACCGGGAATGAAGTTGGGAAAACAGTGCAGCATGTGTTCGCGGTGAATCCCCTGCCAGGTGGGCAGGCAGCAGTTGCCCACCAGGCATTTCAACCGTGGTTCCCACGGACCGACCAGCCAGGTGTGAGTCGAACCCATGGAATGTCCGTAACAGCCCAGCCGTTCCGGGAGCACTTCCGGGCGCGCGGCCAGCAGGTCGACCGCCCGCCGCATATCCAGAATATTCTTCCAGGCCAGGCAGCGGCCGGAGACGACATATTCCAGGAACGCAAACCGCTCGTAATTTGAACCCTTGAGCCGACCGGTGGGATCCTGCCGTTCCTCGAAACAGAGGGCATCCGGACAGAGGACCACATAGCCTTCGCGGGCCAGGGCGGCACCGGTGTGGTGCATCGGGTCGCCGGCCAGGCCGGCCGGTTCCGATTTTCCCAGATGATACTGCCCGGCGTGCTGATGCCAGACGGCGATTCCCGGTGCCGGCCTGTCCGCCGTGACGCCATCGGGAATCAGCAGCAGAACGGGGACATGGTC
>JAGQPV010000764.1 GCA_020426545.1 Planctomycetaceae bacterium | reverse complement strand
CGTCTTCAGGGTTTCCATCGTGCGGGTGCTCTTCAGAATACCCGCCAGTGCGTAGTAGTCATCGTGCCCGATGGGGTCGAATTTGTGATCGTGGCAGCGGGCACAGCCCAGCGTCAGCCCCATCAGGCTGCGGCCGATGGTGTCGAGCTGCTCATCGACAATGTCCATCTCCAGCTTGGCCTTATCGACTTCCGCCAGCACCTTGGGGCCCAGCACCAGAAACCCGGTGGCAATCAGGCGTGTGTTCCGCAGCGTCGGATTCTCACCGGAATCCAGCAGGTCTCCGGCGAGCTGTTCGAGCAGAAATTCGTCGTACGGCTTGTCGCTGTTGAGCGACTGAACCACATAGTCCCGATACCGCCACGCATTCCCGTGGGCCACGTTTTCATCGAGCCCGTTGGAATCGGCATAGCGGGCAATATCCAGCCAGTGCCTCGCCCACTGTTCTCCGTAATGCGGAGAATTCAGCAGGCGGTCCACCACATCAGCGAACGCCGCGTCGGAATCATCCGCGAGGAAAGCATCGATCTCCGCCGGCGTGGGAGGCAGGCCAGTCAGGTCGAAGGTGGCCCGTCGGATCCAGGTCCGTCTGTCTGCCGCACCCAGCGGCCGCAGTCCCTGCTCACTCTGTGCCGCTGTCAGAAAGGCATCAATCGGATGGCGGACGGGCGTATCGAGTTGCGGTACTGCGGGCTTTGTCAGCGGCTGAAACGCCCAGTGCTGCCGCCCGGCCTCGATATCGACCCGACTGCGGGGCTTCGCGATTTTGACTTTGCCACTGTCCGGATGCGGCGCGCCCAGCTCGACCCAGCGTGTCAGGTCGGCGATCTGCCGGGCCGACAGCTTCTCATCGGGCGGCATTTTCAGGTCATTGTCCTGATATCCGACCGCGGTAATCAGCAGGCTGCTGGCCGGCTTGCCGGGAATGATCGCCGGGCCCGCCTTCCCGCCGGTCATCATTCCCACCAGCGAATCGAGCCGCAGGTTCGACTCCTGCAGATCCTCCCCATGGCAGTCGTTGCAGTGTGCTGCCAGCAGAGGACGGATTTTCGTTTCAAAGAAACGAATTTCCTCATCGGTGGGAGGCGTGGGCTGACTGGACTCTTCCGCGGCCCGCAGAGCCGAATGGGACAACAGGCTCAGCACCCAGATTGCGGCAACGATGGTGATTCTGCTCTTCATTGCGACTTGATTCCTCGCCGGAGCCCGAATGCTGCTTTGCCTGCTGGCCAGTGCGGTCAGGCAGATCGTCCAGGACGGTACTTTGAATCCATTTCCACTCCGCCCCTGCCGGGTAGACCGGGCTGCTGCACCCGGGTGCCCGACCGAAAACCGCGCACATACCGCATGATATGCCTCTGGTGCTGTCTCCCACCAGCCCCTGGCAGGTGGCGACTGCATTTCAATCGGTCAGTCAGCGGGTGGAATTCAGCAGGAGGGCAGCAATCACTGAACGGAGCTGTTCCTGCTGAACAGCGACCGCGGGAGCGAATGCCTCGCATGGCAGGAGGGGCTGGTATGTCGGAACCGGAGCAAGCCCTCGGCCCCTTCAGCCTGCTCGGTCACACCCCATTGTACCACAGAATCAAACGACCGATATCTGGATGGTTGTATCCCCCGTGTGCTGCCTTGCGCAGCGGAACGCAGCCGACTGCGGAATCGCCCTGCCCCGAAATCTGTCCAGAAGACACAGCCCGGCGCCGTTTCCGGTGGGGCCAGGACTGGCCGGCGATTCCGCCTGAAATGTGTTCAGGGAAGACGCCGGGGGCCTGCCAATAGAACCCCGTCAGGCTGGTGATTCCTCTGATGACACCTTCCGGACTGTTTTCGGGACCACAAAATGGGGGTACAGGAGGTTTCCCTCCTGAAAGGTTGTTTCGTAAACTTTTATTTGGCAGTGGCTTGCGGAGTGAGTCTGCAGGGGTTCGTCAGGACGATTTCATTGAGCTCGGGAGAATCCAGCGCCAGGGCCCTGCCCTGTCACACGGTCCGGCCTTTACAATCGAGACAGAAGGAGGCCGTCCCCTGAAATCGTGCACCATCGGGCAAGTCCCCAGGCATGCCGGGGGCGGTGCGGAGACCGTCCGCCGGTACGGGCGAAAGTGACTGCTCGAAGTGCCGGCCCGCACAGCATCCGGTGACCGACAGTCCGGCGGATAACCGGCCACTGCCAGGTTCAACCTGGCGATCATCGGGTGTCGCGGATGTAACCATTTCGCAGCGGGATGACATTTCGCCATTCCTGCCCCACCCGATGCGGTGCAGTGGTGAGAAGCTCACAGTAACGTCGAGAGCCAGTTGTTCCGCCCAGACCAGTCCCGGTATCGGCATCGACCAGCAGCCGATCTCCTGAAGTGGGGTGAACCATCGAGCCCATGAAGAAACACCGACGAATCATGCCGTCCCGCGTCGTGGCTTTCCTGCTTGCCCTGTCGGGGTTTGCAGCGGCCGCTCACACCGCCGTGGCCGACACGCCTGCCAGCCCTCCGGAGTTTGAATGGGCGATCTCGGCTGCCGGACCGGAACACGACAAGACACGCGGCCTGGCGGTTGATCCCGATGGCAATGTGCTGGTAACCGGTGAATTCACCGGGACAGCAGCATTCGGCGATCACAAGCGAACGGCGGTTGGATCGATGGACTTTTTCATCGCCAAA
>JAGQPV010000763.1 GCA_020426545.1 Planctomycetaceae bacterium | reverse complement strand
GGCGATATGGTACTCGCTGGCGGCATGCATCAGCTCTCGAAGAGCCTGGGCACCGCCCCGGCTGGTCGATCCACGCACCGGCTGAATTCCCGCCAGCGACATGGTATCCGCCACGTAGGACCCATCCTGATGCCGGCTGACGAGGCCCGCCATCTTTTTGGGGCGGCCGGTAAACAGCGTCATGATGATCTGATCGTGCCAGATCGAATACAGGTAGCGGCTCTCGCCCGTCTCTTCATACGGGTTGGACTGATCCGCCTCCGCCACCACATCGCAGCGGCAGGTCCAGAAGAGCAGTCGCATGAGCGAAACAATTCCCCGTGCGGCGGCCAAAGTCAGCCAGCGGCTGCGAATTTTCACCCTGTCGCTCCTGCATCGGAATTCCAGTAAAGCCTGAGAGGGTGCGGATTCTACTGATTCCCGCCTCTGACGGAATCCCGATTCGCAGAAGTAAACATCCGGACAGACCCATTGCTGTCCCCGGAACCGAAAACAGCCGCCCTGCCGTTCCCCGGGGAACTTCAGGACAGCTGTCGCGATTCAGGCGTAGCTGCTGGCGGGGTGGCAACCGGACCGGCTTCCCGCACAGATTGCAGCCAAAGGGCTATTCGCCGGCTTTCGCCAGCACGTGGTGATGGCCCTTCGCCTGCAGCCGAATACGGTACAGCCCGCCACCCGCCGTGATGTACAGCGTCGAGAGTTCCTCACCCCGCCCGAAGCAGCAGTTGGTGGGCAGCAGCGGAGTTTCGATGTAGCCCAGTTCTTCGCCGGCGGGCGAGAAAATGACGATCCCGAACCGCTTCGCCGAGCGGACAGCCGCGTAAATGTTTCCCTCGGAGTCGACGGTCATCCCGTCGATGCCGGTCTGATCTTTGAAATCAACCAGCACCCGTTTGGTCTTCGAGAGCGAACCGTCTTTCAGTACATCAAACGCGTTCAAGGTCATGCGGCCGGGCGTGGCATCAGTCACTGTCTCGGCCATGTCAGTGCCGTTGTCGGTCTCGGCGACGTACAGCGTCTTCTCATCCGGAGACAGCATCACGCCGTTCGGTTTGGAGATGTCGAACGTCACCCGGTGCGTGCTGCCATCCGGGTCGTGCCGGTACACGTTCATCGACGACAGCAGCATTTTCTCCGGGCCGACATACTTCGGATCGCTGAAGTAGATTCTTCCCGCCGAGTCAATCACCAGGTCGTTGGGCGAGTTGAACTGTTTGCCTTTGTACCGGCCGACAATGGTCTTGATTTCACCCTCAGGAGTGATTTCCACCAGAGCCCGCTGGCCACCACGGGGAGAGGCACAGCAGGCAATCAGCCGGCCCTTGCGGTCGAACATCAGTCCGTTGGCCATCCGGCTGTTGGCACAGTGGACGGTGACTTTGCCAGATTCCGGGCTGAATTTCATCACGGTCGCCGGGCCGGAATCGAACGGCTGGGCGAAGTTACTGAAGTAGATATTCCCGTCGGGGCCGGCAGCTGCCCCTTCGGTAAATCCGCCTTCCGTCCACAATGTTTCCAGTTCCACATCGCGTCCGATCAGCCGGACGGGACCAGTGATCTCCAGTTTCTTCATGGGTGCGTCATCGGCGGCCACCGGAGTATTGAGGGCAGCTGCCAGCAGCAGCAGAACAGGGACGGTCTGGTATCTGGTCATCGTTGGCATTCTCCCGTGCTCCGTCGTTGAGAGTGAACTGCATCTGCATCAGGAACCATCCCGGCAGGCCGTGCCACAGTTCCATCAGTCGTGTCGGTTGTCGCGTTTCAGAATACTGCTGCGCGGCTGGCAAAGTCTACCAGCCAGGTTTCCTCCGCAGGGGGCAGCCGGTTGCGGTGGTCCTCAGCTTCGGAATATCTGCTGCTGAACTGCGGTGCGGCCCGGCAGTGGTATCGATCAGGGGGAAACATCTCTGAAGACGATGGCCAGGCCACCGGGAAACACTATTCCTCGTTCCGCCAGGAATTCTGTTCGATCATCTGCCGGACGACTTCCCGACCACTGCCCGTCTGCCGGAAGATTTCCAGCTGCTGCAGAGATCCCGCATTGGTCGGCAGGCTGGCAGCGGCCTTCAGTTCCGTTTCACATTCCAGCCGGCGGGCCATCGGCACCAGCAATTCAATCAGCCCGTCGAGGGTATGGGCCGCGGTCTGTTGCCGGTAGTCATTGCTCTCCACCAGCGGGGCCTCAGGCCCGAAGCGTGTCGCCCGCCATTTGTTCTGCTGAATCATCATCGGATGATACTCCCGCTGGTAGGCCCCTTCGTCGATCTCCTCCGAGATCAGCTGGACCATGCACTGCACCAGAGCGGCAATCGACAGCGCCTGGTTGAGGGTTGCCGGCATATCGCACACCCGCACCTCCACCGTGCCGAAGTTATGATGCGGACGAACATCCCACCAGATTTCACGGATCGTGTTAATAAATCCCGTATCAACCAGGTGATTAATCAGCCAGGTGTATTCGCTCCAGTTGCGCAGCAGGTGCGGCAGCCCCGCGGTCGGCAGACCTTCCATGATCTTGGAACGGTTGGAATGCAGCCCGGTACTGCGGCCCTCCCAGAACGGCGAATTACTGGAGATGGCCAGCAGCAGTGGCAGGTGCCGCTGCATTCGCTCACAGACCATGATGGCCTTGTCGCCCGAGTCGACTCCCACATGCACGTG
>JAGQPV010000762.1 GCA_020426545.1 Planctomycetaceae bacterium | reverse complement strand
GCCGTTGCCACCGGGACCAAAAGTCCGCAGGACGGTTACCAGGTCGTCCAGGTGCAGCATCGGGCGGCCGCTTTCCACGCCGACCGGCAGTCCACGATCATCGTACGACCAGCCTTCAGCCGGCCCGCCGATGACGATTTCGTTCTGTTCGGGATAGACGAAGACATACTCCACCCGCGACAGACCCGCGAGGTGACGCATCGATTCCACCACCGGCTGGCCGTTCTTCAGGCGACGGGCGACTTCCTGCTCGAGGCGGGTCAGTGAGACCAGCCGCAGGCTGCCCGGACGGGCCATGTCGTCGTTCAGATCGGCCTGGCGGGCCCGGTTGCCCAGAGCATCCAGCCGACCGGAGAATTCCTGCTGGGTGAGTTTGTGCAGCTGACCGTGAGGATCAACCCGCACACCCGTGTCGAAGGAGGAGATCGTTCCGCCGGTACCGTCGACTTCTTCCCACGGACCGGAGGTTTCACTCTGAATCAGTTCGATCAGCTGTTCAAAGTCGGCCATACTGCCACCACCGCCCAGGGCCTGGGTTGTGGCCCGGTCGAAGTGCAGTTCGGCCCGGGCATCAGCCGTGGGAACCCGGCGAATCGTGCCGCGGGCTGCGGTGAATTCCCCGGCTTCCAGCTGGGCTTCCGCCACCTGCTTCAGCAGACTGGTCCGCTCGTGAACATCGACAGACTGCTCCGCAAGTTCCAGAGCCGGACCAAACTCGCCGGCCGCCAGATGAGCAGCCACCAGAGAGGCCACGTCGGCGGGACGATCCGTCCGCTGCTCGACAGCCACGGCCGCCAGCTGCGCGGGGCCGGCCAGGTTCTCAGCGGCGACAGCCGCCGCGGTCAGCTGGCTGGCAGCGACTTCAACAGCGGTGGAGTCAGCTGGAGCAGCAGCGGTTTCCGCGGTGACAGTGGCGGCAGCCACTGGAGTCTGCACCGGCTGTGTCGGCACAGCCAGCCTGTACACCACGCCACCCAGCAGGGTGAAACAGGCTGCAGATGCAATCAGAACACCTGCGCTGCTTCCGCGCCGCAGGTTTGATCGCCGGATATTCTTCCCGTTACCAACTGGCATAGTCCGCCTCTCCTGACTGCGATGCTCTGGCCCGCAGAACTTGTCATTCAATCTCGACAGGGCTGCATACCACGATGGCTCGCCAGCTGCGGTCAGTTCACTCGCTGCCGGCAGATGCCGGGAACCGAGCCTGACGCGGGAGTTGAACCCTTGCTGATATGCACTTCCAGCTTCTGCTGCGGGCCGTCCAGGGTCAAGCATAATCCCGGATTTCCCCGCCTCGCCCGGTTACCTCACCGGTCGAACCCGTCTGAACGGAGCAACCCACCCGCTTCCGGCCGCAGATCTCCTCCGGAACCGGGCCCGCATGGCTGCTGCAGCCGGTCTGCTGTTTTCGTTCTGGCCCGCCTGTCGCTCCTGGTTCGTGTCGGAATCTCATCGGGGCCGGCCGCGTGGTTCCGACGAGGATCCGTGTGACCGACCGCGCGGGAGCGTCTAAAATCGATGTCCGATCCCTCGACTGGCTTGCACCGGCCGCGGTCAGGTATCACCATCAGCATCCGCACCAGACAGACAGGCCCTGCAACCGGCACGATCAGCACAGGTTGCAGGCCGTGCGGCTCAGCGGCAGAGAACCGCTCAACAGCAGACGCCCGTTCAGAGGCGGTTGCACACGGAATAAAGCTCTCGAACAGTCATCACTGGCTGCTGGAATTCGTCGGGCGGGCAGATGGCTGTCACCCCTGGCTGCCGGCATGCGAGTTGTAAGGATGGATTCATGACAGACGCGGTTCAGGACCTGAAAGATAACCCTCTGCTGGTCAGCAGTGGCCTGCCCCCTTTCGACCGCATTCGCCCGGAGCATGTGGTGCCGGCGGTGCGGCATGTCCTGCAGGAATCTGAAGCCCGACTGACCGAGATCGAACAGAACATTGCTCCCACATGGGAAGCCACGATCGAAGCGCTCGACCGCATCGGCTGCCGGTTTGAATATGCCTGGGGGCCGGTGTCACATCTGTTCGGCGTGCGGAACTCCCCCGAACTGCGCACCGCCTACGATGAAGTTCTGGGCGAGGTCGTCGCCTGGGGACTGCGGGTTCGCCAGAGCGAACCTGTCTACCGGGCACTGAAGGAAATTCGCGAAGGCAGTACCTGGGAGACTCTCAGCGAAGTTCGCCAGCGGATCATTACCGAACGGCTGCGGGATGCCGAGCTGGCCGGTATTGCCCTCACCGGGGCCGACCGCAAGCGATTCAATGAAATCGCCGGAGAGCTGTCCCGCCTGCAGACGGAGTTCTCCAACCATGTGCTGGATGCCACCAAAGCGTTCGCCCTCGAACTGACCACGGCCGAGGAAGTCGATGGCCTGCCGCCCAGCCTGCTGCAGCTGGCGGCCCAGTCGTGGAACATGGACCGGGCAGCCAGCCAGGAGGGAATCACCCCAGCCCCGGCAGAACAGCCGCAGGCCACACCCGAGAATGGCCCCTGGCGGATCACGCTGGACATTCCCTCCTTCGGGCCGTTCATGCAGCATTCCCGCCGGCCCGACCTGCGGGAGCAGCTGTACCGGGCTTACCTCACCCGGGCTTCCTCTGGAGACCTGGACAACTGCCCGGTGATCGATGCCATCCTCAGCCTGCGGCAGGAATC
>JAGQPV010000761.1 GCA_020426545.1 Planctomycetaceae bacterium | reverse complement strand
CACAGGAGCAGCAGGACCGATAAGCCGCCGAACAGGAGCTTGAGCCTCATTACAAAACACTCCGAAATCGGCCTTCTGGATCGCACTCCGGCACGGCGGGGCTGCTGACCAGCTGCCAACCGGGTCATGCCCCAGGGGGCAGGATCGTTTCTCCCCTGGTTCGCGGTTCTGCCGGTGGGTACACTGGGGCGGCTGTCTGCCGGAGCCTGGACGGGTTGCCGGGAAAACCGGAGACACGCATTCTATCAGCGAAAACTCCACTGTGCTGGTTTGATTTCCACATCACTGATTCACTGAGAGGGTTGTTCATGCCTGCTGTCTGTCGTTCGCTGTGTTCTGCCGCTGTGATGGCAGCGGTGGTCTGCCTGGGTCTGATTTCCGTGAGTGCCGCGGAAGAGGCCGAACTGCACAGTGCCATCAAACCGGAGTCCCGCCCGGGCGGCTGGATGACCCGCCACGAAAGCTTCAACAAGCGGGTGAAAGAAGGCAATGTCGATCTGCTGTTCATCGGCGATTCGATCACCCAGGGCTGGGAAGGCTCCGGGCAGAAAGTGTGGAGCGAGTTCTACGGCGACCGCAACGCCGTGAACCTGGGGATTGGGGGCGACCGCACCCAGCACGTGCTGTGGCGGCTGGACAACGGCAATATCGAAGGGATTTCGCCGAAGGCCGCCGTCATTATGATTGGCACGAACAACTCGCGGGATAACACCCCCGAGCAGATTGCCGACGGCGTGACCCGCATTGTGCAGAAGCTGCGGAAGCAGTTGCCGAAGACGAAGATTCTGCTGCTGGCTGTCTTCCCGCGGGGAGAATCGCCGACCGATGCCCGGCGGCAGGTCAACGAGAAGACGAACGCGATTATCGAGAAGCTGTCGAAAGATGACATGGTCACCTACCTCGACATCGGCCCGAAATTCCTCGCCGAGGATGGTACGCTGTCCCGCAAAATCATGCCGGACCTGCTGCACCTGAGCCCCGCGGGCTATGTGATCTGGGCGGAGTCCATCGAGCCGGAGCTGGCAAAGCTGCTGGGCGATACGCCGAAGGTGAAGGCCGCGGCAGGCACTCCCTGAGCCTGCCGGCGAAGGCTGTATCCTGATTGAAAAAGTGATGCATGACCTGCGGATGACGCTGCTGGCTGGTTCAGCAGTGTCATTCGAGGTTGTTGAAAACGGCTGGTAAATTGACTGTCAACTTCGTCGGGCACTGCCTGACCTGAGGGATAGAGGAACGTTATGCGGCAGACGGCAGACAGAGGCAGGCTGCTCCTGAATTACTGGCAACTGGTCGCACTGCTGCTGCTGACCGCCGGGCCGGGCGGAATACAAACCAGCCGGGCGGAAGACGCGAACCCTTCCCGCGTGACACTGGAAACCGGGGAATTGAAACTGGCCCGGAACGGGCACGCCCTGCAGCCGGTGATTGTGGGTGAAAACGCCTCGGAAGAGGTGCGGGCCAGTGCGGAGGAACTCGCCCGCATGCTGTCCCGCATCACCGGAGGAAAGTTCCTGGTAAAAACCGGCGATGGCAACAGCGGGATTGCCGTGGGCCAGCTGGGCGATTTCCCCGCATCGTCCACCCGGTTGCCCGGCGAACCCGCCAACCCGGCCCGCCGCGAAGATTACCTGCTGCTGACACACACCGAGGGAATGCTGGTGATCGGCCGGACGCCCCAGGCGGTCAGCCATGCCGTATGGGATCTGCTGTGGCGAATCGGTTACCGCCAGTTCTTTCCCGGCGAGACCTGGGAAGTCGTGCCGCACCTGCCGGATGTCTCTCTGGAAGTGTTCGCATTGCAGCAGCCCCACTACCTGGCCCGGCGGATCTGGTATGGCTTCGGCCCGTGGGATTATGCCGCGGAACCGTACCGCCAGTGGTGTCTCCGCAACCGGGCGACTTCCGCCATCGAGCTGAATACGGGGCACTCGTACGATGGCATTCTCGCCCGCAACCGCGAGGAATTCGAACGGCATCCGGAATACCTCGGCCTGATCAACGGTGAGCGGAAATCGACCAAGTTCTGCATTTCCAACCCGGGCCTGCGGAAACTGGTCGTGCAGGATGCTCTCGCCCGCATGGCCGAAACGCCCACTCCCGATTCCATCTCGATTGACCCCAGCGACGGCCTCAACTGGTGCGAATGCGAAGAGTGCCAGCGCCTCGGCAGTGTGTCCGACCAGGCAGTGACGCTGGCCAACACCGTGGCGGAAGCAGTACAGCAGAAATACCCTGGCCGGCTGGTGGGCATGTATGCCTATGCGGGCCATTCCCCGCCGCCCTCGATCGACGTCCACCCGAATGTTGTTATCAGCGTGGCCACGGCCTTTATTAAGGGCGGCTTCACGGTCGACCAGCTGATTGAAGGCTGGCAGAAGCGGAAAGCCACCTTGGGCGTCCGCGAGTATTACAGCGTGAACACGTGGGACCGCGATCTGCCGGGCCGCTCGCGGGGGAGCAACCTGGAGTACCTGGCCCGCACCATTCCGCACTTCCACGCGAACGGCGCCCGGTTCCTGTCCGCGGAATCCAGCGACAACTGGGGACCGAACGGGCTGGGGTATTACCTGGCGGCCCGCATGCTGTGGAATCCCGCCGAGGCGGAGAATCTGGAAGAACTGCAGGAGGATTTTCTTCAGCGGGCGTTCGGACCGGCGGCCGGGCCCATGCGCGAG
>JAGQPV010000760.1 GCA_020426545.1 Planctomycetaceae bacterium | reverse complement strand
CGGCACCGCCCATGAGGTGATCCACCAGGACCACGGCTCACTGGTGATTCACCAGAGGCTCCCGGAAACATACAGCACCGCCTCGACCGGCAGCAACGATCACTCCTCCGCGAGCTGCAGCCAGAGCAGGCTTCCTACCGATCATACGGCAACCACGCCCGTTGTGTGAGCAGACGGCGGGGGATTTTCTTCGATTGACCCAACCTTCCATGGTTTCCACCCGCAGGAGCAGCAGCACAGCGTTTCCCAGTCCTCCCCGGAACAGCCAGCAGGCCCCGTCCTCAGGATTCCGCCACCTGAACGAGCAGCTGGCCGGTCTGCTGCAGCACATTCGCGGGAATGGTGTGCCCGCCTTCAAAGGGGAGGAACTCCACCGCCATGCCAGCGGCGGTGAACATGTCCCGCAGCCATTCCGCCGCTTCAAAAGGCAGAACCGGATCCTGCCGACCATGGCTCTGCAGAACCGCAAGATTCCCCCGCGAGGCGGCCAGGGCTTCCCATTCAGTCTCGCACAGCATGGTTCCCGACAGCACCACCAGTGCATCCGGCGGAGTCTCCAGCCGTAAAGCGACATCCGTCGACAGCATGGCCCCCTGCGAGAACCCGCCCAGAACCAGCCGGAACCCCTTCTTTCCCGCGTCCTGCCGCAATTCCCGCACAACTTCCGTCAGCGCCGCCCGGGCCTCGGTCAGCCCGGGCGGTATCGAAGTCCGCAGACTGCGGAACTCGCCGGCAGCGATCGCCTGCTGCAGCTGCATCACATTCAACGGCCACCAGGCCCGGCCACCCGGCAGGCCCATCTCATCCATCGACAGCAGGGCCGCGGGAAACACAAACCGCACCCGAGACGCCAGCCCGGGCTGCAGACGCAGCAGTTCCCCCGCCAGAGGCACCAGATCGGTCCCCGGTGCCCCGAACCCATGGCACACCACGAACACCACATCCGGGTCCTGCCCCGCAGGCAGGGCGTCGGCGACAAAACAGTTCAGTCCACCAATACTCCGCTGTTCCATCCCCATGCTGCTCTCCCTGCTGTTGTCTGTCTGAATTCCCTGCGGGCCGCCAGCCGCCGAGCCGCTGCCGGCGCGGCAAAGCAGGATTGTGAGAAGCCCGCCGCAGCTCCGCAATCCTCAGCGTTTCACCCTTCTGCCCGACCCGCCCAAACTCACAATGACAACACAAGCTGATTCTGCGCCGTCAATAAGATACGCTTTTTGACTGGCCAATCACCAGTCTGCGAACTCCCTGGAAATATTTACCAGGCTGAGACCGCTGTTATTACACGACTTACGTCACTTTCACCCGGAAGAACCCGAAAACGGCACGGAGAGTGCATTACAGGATTGTCAGTCGAAAGAATCGACGACTTCAAAATCCAGGGAAGCCAGACACCATGACGGGCCGCAAAGATCAGCCGTCAGGGAAATACAGGGAGCAGAAAACCATGAAATACATCGCCGCAGTCCTCATCGCAGCCGGAACAACCTTCACCACGACCGATGCCAAAGCTGCCGACCCGCATCTCCGGGAACTGGCCGATGCCCTGGCTTCGCAGTCGTCTCATGCGGTCCGCGAAGTGCGTTACCACTTCCGCCGTGCTCCCGGTGCCGATCAGATGTACCGCACCGCGGTTGATATCGCCGAGCTGGCCGATCACATTTCCGAAATCAGCCAGGGCCGGGTGGATATCAGTCACCTCAAGGAAGACGTTGATCAGCTCGACAGCCTGATCCACGAGCTGGAAGAACTGACAGAAGCGGCGTCCCGCCCCGTGGTGATCGAAGGGAACCGCTCCCGTTACTACCACCGCGGCTACCACCGTCACACGGCCTCGTTCGTTTCGGAGTACCACGTCCGCCGGCTGACCCGGCTGATTGAGGAAATGGAAGACACCGTGCACCACCTGGCCGAAGACCTGGATGACATCATCGGTGTGCGGCCTGTCCCCCGTCCGGTGCCCCGAACCATCACTCCGGTGGCCCCCGGCTTCAACAACGGTCCGGTCCTCGTCCCGCCCGCTGTCCGTCGTCCGGTGTATCGCAATGACTCCAGTGGAATCCAGATTCGCCGGGACAACGGCCGCGTGGTGTTCTCGCTCCGCTTCCGCTGAGCCAGGGCCACACAGCAGACGGCAGTTGTTGAGAATGCCCGAGAAACTGGCAACCCGACGGAAAACCGGGAACCAACGAAACCCCGGAAAACGGGCGGCAGGTTCGCCACAACATGCGGCCTGTGGCAGCAACCTCAAGCTCAATTGACGGCTGCTTCAGCGGCCGATCACGATAGGCGTCTCAAGACGGACGCCCCGCCCGGAGCGATTCCCCTCGCTCCGGGTTTTTTCATGCGCGGTGCTCACTCTGCCAGCCGGCCAACAGCAGAAAGCAGCCTCAGCACAGAGAAAGCAGGTTCTGTGTGCCATGCCCATCGCCGCGAAAGCGGGATGGGCATGCGGGTGCAGCGGGGCACTGGCAGCTGGTCTGCGAGTGATGACCCTTACCGGGAAACTCAGTCCTGCCAGCCGGCCGTTTCCCGTGCTCCCTGCCGAATTTCGGCCAGCATTTCCGGGCCGACCACACCCTCCAGCAGATGCCGCTGATCGCCACCGGTCAGGTACAGCACATCGGCCGAGGCAGCTGCTGTCGGAGCCGGAACATCCGCCGGACTGTGCCCGGTCTCCGGTGCCAGCCAG
>JAGQPV010000759.1 GCA_020426545.1 Planctomycetaceae bacterium | reverse complement strand
GTCGTCAGTCGGAAAAGGAGCAATCCTGAAAGAAACCCTCGGGTAACTGGAACAGGTACCCGCGTGGAACCGCTGCCTGCCAGAGATGGCGGAGGCATGCGGGAAATCGGCTGACCATCGACTTAAAGGAAAACGCAATCTTCAGAGCTGACCAGGGGGCAAGGTGAGTCAGGAATTGACTCACACATAGATAGTTCGCCCACGCACTATCCATTGATGCCAGTCAGTCCGCGTAATTACAACTGAAATCGCCACATTTTTGATTTTTCCGGTTGAAATTTCCGGCGATCCGCCGTTCCCGATCGTATGGGGACTTTGCCTGACGGGTGAGAAATTTTCCCGTACCCGCCAGCCGCGCAGAGCGTTCCGGGGAGCACCAGCTGCCGCAACTGTCTGGAAGTAGAGAGTTTGCGACGGAAGGTGTCTGAACAGATGCTTTGCCCGCTCAAGCGGGTTGCGGTCTGGGGCCGTCCGGTTTCAGCCGCGGAGAAGCGGCAGACAGGAATGGTGACGGCTGACAGACAGAATGGGCGTTTTATTGTTCGGCGTTTCGTCGGCCCGGGCAGGAGCAATCTGTTCACAATACCGTTCAGGTATTCTGCCGATTCTATGCCGCCGGGTGATGCCGCTGACGGCGGATCGGTCCGGTGGGTCAGGTCGGGTGGGATGGCTGCAGTACTGCTACGGCTTCAGCTGCCACGCCAGGGGTGTGGTCGGTCCGCCGGCTGATCGGGATCTGTCAGGCCCAGGAACTGGCCCGGGCTCTGATTTCAGGTTGAGGGCGAGACGCGGGCCAGCTGGGCCTGCTCTGAGCGATTCAGCCGTCTGCAAGGCTGGCTGTCAGTTCGCACAGGCTGGCGAGGGTCTTTCTGGCCCGGCCCGAGAGAATCGTTTCCCGGGCGAGGGCCACTCCTTCCTGCAGCGAAGGAACGGCATCGGCCAGCCGCAGCGCGGCGGCCGTGTTGGCCAGCACCATGTGCAGTGGGGGGCCATTGGTTCCGTCCAGCACGGCGGTGACCATGCGGGCGCTGGCAGCGGGGCCATCCACCCGCAGTTGATCAGGGCTGCAGTGCGGCAGCCCGAAATCCTCCGGAAGCCACTCTTCCCGGCTGACCTGACCTGCTGCGACCACAAAGGCCTGAGTTGGGCCCCACAGGCAGACTTCATCCAGGCCCCGGTCGCCGGAAACGACGATCGACCGCTGGCTGCCCAGTTCGGCCAGAGCCTGGGCCAGCATGGCGGCGTGATCCGGCCGGCCGGTACCCAGCAGCTGCCGTTCGGCTCCGGCCGGGTTCGTCAGCGGGCCGAGCAGATTGAACACGGTGCGGAACCCGAGTTCCCGCCGCACGGGAGCGGCGTGCTTCATTGCTCCGTGCAGCAGCGGAGCGAAACAGAAGCCGATTCCGACTTCGTCCACGCAGCGTGCCACCTGTTCCGGGGAGAGCATGACGGTCACGCCGAGGGCTTCCAGCACATCGGCCGAGCCGCTTGAACTGGAGACGCTCCGGTTGCCGTGCTTGGCGACAGGCACGCCAGCCGCGGCGGCCACGATGGCGGTGGCCGTGCTGATGTTGAAGGTGGCCAGACCGTCTCCGCCGGTGCCGCAGGTATCCAGCAACCCGGTGCGATTTGTCGGAATGGGGGTGACGCGTTCCCGCATGGCCCTTGCGGCACCAATGATTTCGGCCGCACATTCGCCCTTCATCCGCAGGGCCGTCAGCAGGGCGGCGATCTGTACCGGGGTGGCTTCCCCGTCCATGATCAGAGAGAAGCAGCTCTGCATCAATTCGGGGCTGAGGTCGCAGCCGTCGAGCAGCTGCTGCAGGGCAGTTTCGATGGCCTGGGGAGCGGGGCTGTTCACGGAATCTGACTTCCAGAGCGGGAGAATGCGGGAGTAGAAGTACCACGGATGAGCAGGGACGACAGCTGGCTGCTGTGCGGGCCGGGCCGGCCAGTGGAGTTTCCTGCTGGAGTGCTCCCAGAATACCGTATCGCGGGCCATGGTTCCTGGCTGACGGTCGTGTTTCCGCGTTCTGCCCCGAACAGATCCCGCTGGCAGGGCGGACCACAGACCGGCAGTGACCTGCCGCAGCGGATTGAAGCTGATGACCGTGCGGGGCTGGAATTTCCCGGTTATACTCGGGATCCTTCGGGTGGAAATCGAACCGACGGGCCAGGAAAACGGCCTGACGGACAGGGTTCAGCCTCGGGGAAGACAGGTCGCGAGCCGGGTGTGGCTGAAGTTCGAGCTTGCCAGCCCCCGCCCGCAGAGGTTACAACCACGATGCGGAGACGGCACCATGACGACCGGGCAGCAGTCTGACAGAACCGACGATTGTACCGCACCAGCGGGTGAGCAGACGCCGGAGCAGATCGTTGATCGGTGTCGCAGGGTGCTGGCTCATGCCTGGATGGTGCGCACGTTTATCAAGCATTCGGATGAAGTCGAGGATTTCCCCGAGCTGATGGGCATTGTGCGTGCCGTGTTTGATACAACACGCGCTCTGGAAACGCGGGGTAGTGATCCGGCTGGTTTTCTGCACATGTTGCGGAAGAAGCTGGGAAAGCTCAAAACTGCAGCGGCACAGTTTCGGGAAGATGCTCCGCAGGCATCGACCCATAAGAACTTCGAGCAGGCTGTCCTGTCGATGGATACCTGTGTGGAAGATCTGGAACTGCTGCTGGCCGCTGGCACCGCAGCGGTGA